>NZ_JARVCN010000396.1:0-24873 GCF_038442745.1 Crocosphaera sp. Alani8 | reverse complement strand
CATCTGCCTATTCTAGCTTATAAAGGGTATAACAAGAGCGGATTTGGTATTACTTGACAATGAGAATATTTTTGAGCATAAGTAATAACTTGATTCAATAATTGGTTAATGGGCTTATCTTCTCGAACAATTCCCACAATACCAATTATAAATTTATAATCTTTTACTAATCTTTCTCCCAATTTTAAACAAGGTTCTACCTCACTAATAATAGGATGAGGAATGACCAGTTTTGACTGGGGAGGTAATTGATATTTTGCATCACAAAAATCATCATTCAATTCGAGAAGAATAGCTTTGCTTTGAGGAGAAGAAGCTAAGTAGGACTTCAAAAGTTGAAAACCGAGACTTTTCAGCCAATGTTCTTTGGCCAAAGTTTGATTGCCGTGTAAACCTAGGAAAATTGGTTTATTTGTTAGCCTGAGGAAAGGTAATAAAAATAAAAGATGTTGATTATAAATTTCCATTACATAAATACTATCAACATCCTGAAGCTTCAAAGATTGCAATCCCATAGCGAGATGACGATATTCTCTTCTGAGTTGTAATCCAATCTTATAGGGAATTTTTTTATTAATAGCTTTGAACCATTGAGGTAAGGGAGTCTCAATAGTGAGAAATCCCATTTTATGATTCTTGAGATACTGATTAACATTAAGAAGTTCTCTGAGTCCGGGATGAAAAAGCTTCATCGGTTTTTTTAGTGTAAATTAGTGTAGACTGTGCAAGCTAAAACCAGTTTTACCTACTTACTTATGATAAGTGGTTGGACAAATTTAAAGTTATCTGTGAAGAAAGGTAACAGGGAACAGGTAAAGGTTATAGACTTGTTAACACAAGTTAATACAGTGCTGTTTATTTATGTCCGACTACTTATCTTAATAGTTTATGAACTTAATAAAGATTGAAGACGTTGACGAACCCAAAGAATGATGTTACTGTCTTGTTCTTCTGGTTTCAATAATCCTTTTTCTCTTAATTCTTCCCGTCTCTTTTCTAATTCATCTTCATTTTTTCCTAATTCTTCTACAATTCGTTCGCATAATTCTGGATAATTTTTTAGTAGCTGGTCAAACTGTTTATTGTTAATTGAAAATAACACTGTATCTTGTATAGCTTTTACTGTTGCTGTACGAGGAATACCCAACATTAAAGCTAATTCTCCGAAAAAGTCTCCTTTTTGTAAAACAGCTAAGGTTTTCTTTAAAGTTTCGGTGAATATTTCTACAGAGCCTGATAAAATAATATAAAAGGCATCTCCTGGATCGTTTTCTTTAAATAAAATCTCAGATTTTTTGATTTCTTTTAATGTACCAATCTCAATTAGTTTCCGTATTTGTAAATCATTCAGTGTTTTAAAGTATTCAACCTTAGCTAATAATTTAGTGATGGAAAATAAAGTCGATGATGTGGATATATTCTCTGATTGGTAATTATTTTCTATTCTATCAGAATTAGTAGATGGAATTAAGTCTTGTTGGGTTGTAGAGAAAGAAAACGTTTCATTAGTACGGTTGAAATTTCTTAACCATAATTCTCGTTGTGCTAAAGGTATTCTAATATTTCTTTCTCGCAGATGATATTCAATAGAAAAGTACAAAGAACTAAGAACCTCAAAACGAATACCCATATTATCACTGTTAATCCAAATCCAGAGTTCAAAATCTAAACAACTATCTCCAAACCCCTTAAAAATAGCTTGGGGAGGAGGAATTTTTAAAATATTAGTTTCAGAATAAGCACAAATCAATAAGGTTTCAGTTACTAATAATAAATCGCTATTATAATCGACACGAATGAATAGGGACAAGCGGGCATGATCTGTTTTATAATGATAATTAGTTAATTCCGATTCGATTAAGTTTCGGTTGGGAATAATCACTGAAGAACCATTTTCCAGTTTAACGGTAGCAGAACGAGTTGAAATTTCAGTAACATAACCTTCAACATCTTTAAATTTAATAAAGTGACCAATTTTAATTTTTCTTTCCAGTAATACACTGAGTCCACTGACTAAATTCTTTGTAATTCCTTGCAATCCCAATCCAATTCCAATCCCAACACCTCCTCCTAAAAAGGCAAGGGTAGATACATTAAATCCTGTAATTTGTAGTATAATAATGAAACAGAAGGCACCTAATCCATAACTAATAATACTGGCAAAAACATAACGAATACCAAACTCGCTAATTATTTTCTTTAATATCTTTTGTCTTAAAATCCTATTAAAGTAACTAGCTAAAACAAGAATAATTATCAAGTAAGCAATGACTTGTAATAAATAAATTAGTGTTATTTCGTTTTTCCCAACGGGAAACTTAATGCTCTCTAAAATATTAATAATATTGTTTAAAAAGGTTTGTAAATTTCTCATAAGTTCGTTGCCATTATATTGCTCAGTATTAATTCATTTGATTCTTGTTACTTAATATACCTAAGTTAGATATAAAAAAAGTTATCGAAAATCTATCAAGTTAAGGAGTCTAAAACCCCGATCATCTCGTCAAAAAAAAATTAACTCCGAACACCGAACTCAGGTTTAATATAATTTTCAATAATCAAAAATTTTCGATACTATAGAACTAGAAAAAAATAGTTAGGACATATAGACTTTGGTGAAAGGGAACAGGGGATAGGGAACAGGGAATAAGAAAAAGTCCTAACCAAAATGCTTCGTGCTATATCGTAGAGTCACAAAGCTAAAATATTTATTCCGACTTTATATTATCGTCGCACAATAATAAGGCAGTTGTTTTTAACAAAGATTTTTTATTTCTTAGGTCAAGAAAAAGATGTTCAACGAATTTTAAAATAATTATTAATTACTCATTCTCAGCACTATTTAAAACAGGTTTAGCATCTTGATTAACCCAAGCAACCAACAATTCGTAACCCAAACTGAGAATAACTGGACCAATAAATAAACCTAAAATTCCGTGAACTAAAGTTCCTCCCAAAACACCAATTAAAATGACGATTGTGGGAACTGGTAAACCTTGAGACATTAGTATAGGTTTAAGGATATTATCCACTAAGGTACAAGGAATCATCCACAGGGTAAATAGTAATGCAGTAAAGGTTCCCATAGTAGACCAAGCAAAAATAATTGCTGGAAAAACAACCAAACCTGGCCCAATTTGAATAATTGCTAACACTAAGCATAATAGGGTCAATAAACCAGCAAAAGGAATTTGTGCTACTATTAAACCAATACCAATGAGAAGACTTTGCAAAGCAGAAACGCCAATAATTCCCCGTGTCACTCCTCGAATAGTAGCGGTAGCAAGTTGTAAAAACCCTTGGCCTTGTTGGGGTGTGATACGCAAAAAAACCTGTTCAATTCGAGAACTCAATCTTTCAGAATTGATGGTTAAAATTCCTGCAATGATGATAGAAAGAATAAACTTAAGTAAAATTAAACCAACATTAGCGGCGAGAAATAATAAGTTTTTTGCTAGTTGTTCTAATTGTGGTCGAAACTGACTCAATACCGCAGCTAAATTCTGAGATGCTGATGTCCAAATTCTATCAATTCTATCTCCGATAAAAGGCCATGTTTCTATTCCTTCGGGGGGAGGAGGGATAACAAGATTACCAGTAGTAAGTTTATCGGTAAAAGTTTGCGCATTATCAACAAAAATAGTCGCAATAAAACTTACCGGTCCAACAATAACAGCAACCCCCAATAAAGTTAGGATTACCCCAGATAATTTCCCCCGTCCCCCCAAACGATTTTTTAACCAGAGAAAAATGGGGAAAATAGCGATCGCCATAATAATTCCCCAGAGCATAATTCCCAGAAAAGGACGAATTAGGAGAAAGCACCAAGCTAACAACAATCCGATCAGGAATAGTCTGATGATCAGATCAACAATTTCTACAACTTTAAAACGATTGTCCATAGATTAATTATCATTCACAATATCAACCAGTATTACGCATTCCGGCTGCAATACCATTAATTGTTAGTAAAGCACCCCGTAATAATTCTTCTTTAGAATAACGGAAGTGAATCACCCCTGATTCTGCTTGACGGGTGTATTGACGTAATCGTTTCAACAAGGAAACCTGTAAGAAACCGAGGGGAACAATCGTTCCGTTTCTTAGCTGTACCGATCGCTGTAAATTAGCATCTCCTTCTAATAATTTCGGTTGTTCGGTGATGCTCAAAATCATGTTACAAGTGCGGTAATATTCTTCAGAAATGCGATCAAATACTTTTCCAAATCTCTCGATGTCTTCTGGGTTAGAGAGTTCCTTAACGTAGTGGTTAGCGATCTGTAAGTCAACTTTAGAAAGGGTCATTTCTACTTTAGAAATCACCATTTTAAAAAACGGCCATTTCAAGTAAAAATATCGCAACAGCTTCAAATTTTCCTCTGGTTCCTGTTGCAAGAAACTTTCTAAGGCGGTTCCCACACCGTACCAAGCTGGCAGCAGAAAACGGCTTTGAGTCCAACTAAACACCCAAGGAATCGCCCGTAGGGTACTCAAATCTTTTTTGCCACTTTTTCGTCTGGCGGGGCGAGAACTAATCTGTAATTGGCTAATTTCGGGGATAGGGGTGACAGAGAGGAAGAAGTCTAAAAAGTCTGCGTGTTCATAAATCAAACTACGATAGGCTTTTCTGGCACTACTGGCTAATTCTTCCATGATTTCGTTCCAGGGGACAATATCATCGAACCCACTACCCAGTAAACTCGCCTGGATCACTGCGGTGGTAGCCGTTTCTAGGTTATACAAAGCCAGTTCTGGGAGAGAGTATTTAGAAGCTAACACTTCCCCTTGTTCGGTAATTTTGATGCGTCCGTTGATGGTGCCGGTGGGTTGGGCTAGAATAGCTGCGTAAGCAGGTCCCCCTCCACGTCCCACGGAACCCCCACGACCATGAAACAGTCTGAGGTCGAGGTTATAGGGTTCGGCTACTTTTTGTAGGGATTTTTGTGCCTTATGAATTTCCCAGTTACTGCTGAGGAAACCAGAATCTTTGTTACTGTCGGAGTAACCCACCATAATTTCTTGCAGGTTGGCAGGTTGTAGTTGAGGGGGTGGTAATTGTTCTGTTTTACTCTCGTCTAGGTAGTCGTACCCTCCAGCCAAAGAAGCGCGGTATAAGGGTAGCTTAAACAAAGCATCCATGATTTCAGGAGCGCGTTTTAAGTCATCTACGGTTTCAAATAGGGGAACGATGCGGATGGTGGTGGTACTGGTTCCTGGGTCATAGAGTCCTGCTTCTTTGGCTAATAACAACACTTCTAACACATCGCTGACATCGTTGGTCATGCTGATGATGTAGGTTTGACAAATTTCTACGCCAAACTCCTGCTGTAGATAACGCAACATCCGCATTGTTTCTACGGTTTCGATAGTTCTCTCATCGAAAGGCATTTCCATAGGTATGAGAGGACGACGGGTTTCTAGTTCTCCTACTAACCAACGGACTTTTTCCTCCTCCGAGAGTTCGCCGTAGGGCCGGGGTAGAATGTTTAAATAATTGGCAATGGCTTCGATGGTTTCCGAGTGACGGGAAGATTCTTGACGAAAATCCAACTGGGTGAGGTTAAAGCCGAACATTTGCCCTTGAAAAATCAGATTTTCTAGGGCTTGACATTTCAAGCCAGTTTCTTCTAGATTTCGTTTGATCAGTTGTAATTCGGTTTCAAACTCTGCCCCGGAGTGGTAAATATTTTCGGGGGTTTCTTCGATTATAATTTGTCGTTGTTCTGGGTTGGCTAGGTAGTTGTTGCGATCGCGGGTATTTTCGAGGCGTTTTTGAATGTAGGCTAGTTTGAGGCGGTAGGGTTCTTGACGGTAACGAATGGCGAACTCCTCGTAGATTTCCGGCATGGCGACGTGATCTCTTTCTAAGGAGTCCAGGAGATCCTGAGAAACGTTACTCCAGTGTAGGGATGAACTTAAAATTTCCGTTAAATCTTTGACCGCAGTTAAATATTTTTTCAAAATTAAGTTGCGTTGATAACAGGCGGTTCTCCAGGTTACGTCTGGGGTAACGAAGGGGTTCCCATCCCGATCGCCTCCTACCCAGGAACCGAAACGACAAAAGGTACTACGGGGGGGTTGAATTTTGGAAAAATTCTCTTTTAATGCTTGTTGCAACCTTTGAGACAGTTGGGGTAGAGCATCGCACAATACTTCGTCGAAGTAGTGTAGGGTGTAGTCCACTTCGTCGAGAACACTGGGTTTGAACTGATGGAGTTCGTCTGTGCGCCACCAAAGGCGGATCTCTTCGTTGAGTTGTTCAATAATTGATTCTGCTTCCCAAGAACTATTCAACCCCATACCCCGAAATGCCTCTTCTGCTAGGTCTAAGCGTCTCAAGAGGGTGGCGATTCGTCTTTGTTTGAGGCGGATGGTATGACGAACAATCTCCGTGGGATGAGCGGTGAAAACGAGGCGGATGTCTAATTGTTCCAGTAGCCTTTGAATTTGTTGAGGGGGAACGTTTAACTTTTTCAGTTGGGGGAATAACCAGTGAAAGGTTCCTCCTGCTGCCTGATTTTCTGTTCCTCCCACTAAGGCTTTTTCTAGTAAGTCGGTGCCTTCGGAACCATTAGTGTCTTTTGCTTGGTTATTTTCCCTCTTTTTTTCCGATTCTTGATAGGTTGCTCGTCGGTTTAATTGTTGATCTCTTTGTTCATAGTGTTGTTCGACAATATTGATTAGTTGAAAATAAAGGGCGAAAGCTCTGGCTGCGCGAATGGCCTCGTTTAGTTCTAATCCTTCTATGAGTTCATTGACAGAGGTTTTTGGTTTATCGGTGACTTGCCCTTCCGGCGAGCAAATTTTTCGTAATTTTTCCAATAAGTCTACTAATTCTTGACCACATTCAGCCTTTAATACTGATTCCCATAAACTTTCCACTAATTTGAGACGCTGACGTAAGAAGAGATCAGAGGTTGAAAAAATGTTAATCTCTTCAACTGTGGACTGTAATGATTCAAGAAGCATAACCAGTAGGAACCTCGAGGGACTGTTTTTGATTCAAAGGTAATGTTAAATAACACAACCCACCGAAGCGATCGTAATCCCAGTGTAATTTTCTGGATTTTTCTGACATTGGTGGATAAATTCAATGGTAAGGGGTGGATTCCCCTCGCTGAGAATATCGTTATTAACTACCAACTACCCTTATTTTATCGGTTCTTTTCTCATTTAGAGTAAGTTACCGTTCCATTTTACCAAAATTTTAATGATGCTTTAAGGGTTCTGTTTTTGTAACGTAAAAGACACAAAAATTCATGGGATATTATAAATATTAAAGTGAAATATTAATTATTCTAAACTCAATCTATTACGGTTAAATTCGGGTAGATGTACTCAGTTAAAAAGTGTTACAATCCCATCACTCTAGTCAAGTAATCCAGTTGATAAATTAACCGACAATCAATTATTATCAATCTTAGACACAAGAGTTTATCTGCCGTCGCGCTCTCTAAATTAATAAAAAATTAACTACAATAAAAATAGATAAACAAAACCCTATATTAATCTCTACCTACCCACCGATACAAACAGGATTACATGACAAGTATTGCTACTTCTAACCACCGTTATGCTTCACAATCCCAACCCAGTATGAAATCATCTCATTTGCCCAGTGATAGCGCACTTGGCCTTATTTCAACCCACAGTTTCCCTGCGATCGTGGGAACCGCCGATATGATGCTCAAATCAGCAGATGTTACTCTGGTGGGGTACGAAAAAATCGGCAGTGGACACTGTACCGCCATTGTACGGGGAAAAGTCGCCAATGTTCGCCTAGCGGTGGAGGAAGGGGCAAAAACAGCCGAAAAATTCGGTCAATTAATTTCTAAGTTGGTTATTGCTCGTCCTATGCCCAATTTAGAGGCGGTTTTCCCTATTGGTAGTCATCTAGTGGAAATTGCTCAACAGCAACAGGGTTACAGTCGTCTTAGTAATCGTTCCATCGGACTTATAGAAACCAGGGGTTTCCCTGCTATGGTGGGGGCGGCTGACGCTATGTTAAAGTCTGCTGATGTACAGTTGGCATCCTACGAAATTATTGGCGATGGACTTTGTACCGCCATTATTCGGGGATCTGTGGCTAATGTAGCGGTGGCGATCGAAGCAGGTATGCACGAAGCGGAGAAAATTGGCGAATTACACGCAATGATGGTTATCCCCAGACTTTTAGAAGATTTAGAGCATACTTTACCCGTAGCTAGTTACTGGTGGGACGAAAAAGAACCGTTACCGATGTTAATGCCAACACCTGTGAAACAACATCAACGGGAATTATTAGCCTTACCAGAATTGGAAAAAAAGCCCTTGGTGATGAAAAAGCCAGCAGAAATCGAAGAAAAGATCGAGGAAACTTCTGATTAAAATAAGTGCTACCAATTATCAATTTTGTAGTCTCTTATTCGGTTGAAAAATTTAAACTCAACTGAATATGTTTACTACTACTTGAACTATGTTCATTAGGGGATTTTGGTAATAGATAGGATTCAAACCAAGGTTCAGAAGTTCCCGGCCGGTTTTGATCTTTTAATAGCCATTGTTGAAAGACTTTTTCTCTGTCATCGTCGGGAGTAACAACTTGATATAGTCGAACCCTTTTCTTATTTATTGTTCGGGTTCCGCAACAGCTTAAACCATATCCTATTTTATCCAAAAGTCGCCTAATAATGGTAATAGGACTGGCATTTTTAGCAATCCCGATACCCATAATTGTTTTTATATCTTGCCTATTATTGATGGCAAGTTTGGCTACTTCAAGAAGATCGGGGTCAATATTGATTAACTTGCGATTAAGATTTTGGATGAGAACGGGAAGACCTAAAACTTCCATTGTTCCAATAATAGCACCAAATTGACTACTATTAAAGTCAGGTAAAAAGATACTTCCTTGTCCTTGTTCAATTAACTTTTTAGCGATGATTGCATCTCTATCTGCTAAATAATGACGACCTTTAGTTAAGAAATAATGAATTCTTATTTTTTGATACCAACCTTCATTATCCAAGGCAACTAATTGAGGGGTGACTGGAATGCAATAACGACGTTGTAAATCATATTTTTTGAGTTTTCTTCTTTCTTTTGTTGTTTTAACTAAAGAATTTTTAATGGCTTGATATTCTTCATTATTTAAGTCTGGAGATTGAGCAACTTTTTCACAGTCTAGTTGATAATTCTTTTGTCTTACTTCTTCGATAGTTTCTATAAGCTTACTGTTGGACTTAGATGAAGGTTGCTTGATTTTTTTTCTTGTTTTTTGTTCGTTTTTTTTCTTTCTTGTGGATAGACTAATTCGGTGATTTTGAAATTGAAGAGTTCTCAGAATTGTGTCGCGATAGTGAATCATTTGTGCATTGATTCTCACGGCGATTTTTCCCCAGCACAATAAAGATTCTGCTTGAAATCCTGTATCTAAATCATCCAAAGATTCAAGATCAGATTGTTGTAAAAATCTAATATTCAAGTGGGTTAAACGATGACCAGATGTTAATAAATTAGGAATAGATGTTGCCCCATTACCGACTTTATTAAATCCATAAGCTGCTAACCAAAGATAACGGGGAATATTATCTCTTACTCTTCCTAAAGATTGAATAATAGAGGTGGGGGTTTGTACTCCTTGAGCAAGACACCAAACCGAAGTAAAGTGATCTTTTATATCAATACTAACCCCTGTTTCGATCGCAGGACTACTTAAAACCACATCATAATTAGTCAGTATTTTATTTAGTTGGGTAATACACCCGTAAGCTTCATGATTAGGATCGGTTAAGGATTGAGAGTCAATTCGTAAAATTTTAGTCGTAGGAAATTGTTTTTTTAGATAAGATTCTAAGGTTTGAGTTCCCCATTTACTAGTAATTTTTTGAGCAGATAAACAAACAAAAGGTTTACCTCCTTCTCGAATATGCTCCACTAAATCTTGAAGGAAGTTTTTAGGTTTATTTTCTATGTAGTTATAACCTTGCCATGTTTCTTTTGGGGTATATTTCCAGTGATTTTGAATAATAAATGGTTCTAAATCGATTCCTGATAATGCTATCAAATAATCTAAAGAAACATCGCTTAAATCAGCGTCGGCAGCAAAAATTTTACCTTCGCTGTTTAAGACAGTTTGCGTAAGTTTTTTGAAACATCTCAAAATAGAAACACGGTTATTAGTACAGGTTTCAGAGTTTAAACCATGCCAAATTACTTGTTCTATTTCGTCGATAATAACTAGGGCATTTTGCCAATCTTCAGGATTAAATTTAGCTTGAGAATTTTCGTGTAGGGAGTCAATACACAACCCATAACCTAAAGATTGATCAATAAGATTGTTCCTAATTTCTGTAATGTAAGGAAGTCCAAATCGCTGACATAATTGCTCCACTAACCTAACCCGATGACCAATCACTAAAACCTTTCGATTATCGGCGATCGCTTGTTTAACAATTTTAGCTAAAGCTTGGGTTTTTCCTGTCCCAATAGCAGACTTAACCCCAATTAACTTGGCAGCATCAGGAATCACTAAACTGGGAAGATAACGACAATTGACTTCTAGGTTTGTCTCATAGGTTAATTGAGTAAACTCTCTCGCTTTCCATAACTCTAAAGGTAAGGCATTTTGATAACACTCATCAAAGGTTTTTTGACCCTGATTAACTATTAGATCATCTACTCCTTTCCCTTGCTCCGACTGCCAATGAATTACTTTAACAGGACATTCTAGCTGAGTTAATAAATAACCTAATTTCCGAATAGCATGATTAACCGCTTTAATAGTATTAGGTTTACTATCTTGGTCAAATGTCAGATAAATTTCTCGTCTCCCAGAACATAACTTTTCTAACTGAGGAATTAAATGGGATTTACCGATGCGGTTTCCTTGTTCATCTTTTGGGGTACGATAGCCATTATTAATCCCAGGAAGAGCGATCGCTACATATCCAGCACTTAACAAAGTTCCTGCTTTTTTAGCTCCTTCTGTGATACAAAGGGGTATAGAAGGATTAGCTATCACCCATTGCCAAAATCCTCCATCTACTTGTGTGGTATCAACCATATCTTTGGTAAAATTAATGTCATACCGTTGCGCAATAGTCATCCAAAGATGCAAGGGAACTTCTAACGCAAAGATTCCTGTGGGGGTTTGGGGTGGATGTTCGTATTTAATGGGTTTACCCTGATCATAACTAAGACGCGGCTGCTTGGGTTTAAAACATCCCCACAAGTCCCGATCGCCCGTCATCACATCGATTCCTGAACACCACCAACCCCCTTCTTCTGTATGTTGATAACGTTGTAAAATATAGTTAGTGAGTCTGCCATCGTTGCGTCGGGGAAGTTGATCGGAATACAGCAAATGCTCGCACGGGGACATTCCTTCTAAGGTTGTCACGTTAAGTTCTATGAGTTGCTCGTCAACCCAACTATTGCGCCATTCTTGTTGATGGTTCACCTTCTCTTCTCCCAACAATTCAATTTACTCAACTCCCACAACGCAAAAGAAGAGGTTAGTAGTAAATTTGCTCAGGCAAACTCCCTCCCTGACATCTCATGCTCTATATGTAGCGTTTGGATCTACAATGTTAAGCACAAGACACTAAATATGGAAGGGACAAGTGAACTATTTTGTTGAAATGATTATAAATTTTTTTAGTACATAAGTTTTAACATTCTAACTCCTAACTAAGATTTGTAGTTAATTAGAGGGGTCAACTGTTGCTAATACCACGTTATCTTGTAAGTCAAAAGCTGAACTTTGCTCATTGGTTACCGCTAACTCAAATAAATAAATAGCCTCGTTATCAGCAAGTTTTACTTTTCCATTTTCTATATAATCTCGTAAAAAGTAATCAATGGTATTTTGATTGGCAAAAGGAGTAATATCTGGAACTTCGTCCCCATCCACCAAAACCCTAACTTGTGGTGAGTCCTTATCAGTGGTAGATACGGTCATTCCTAGATCGCAGTTCGGCCTACCGTCTGAAACAGATTTGACATCGAAGGTGGTTCCGGCTGGTTGATCAGTTAAAATTAGGGGAGAATCAGTGTCCCATGTTTGCTCGTTTTCATCGATAAAAAGACTGGTTTCTACAGAAATTTCAGGACCCCCAGAAGAACAAACCACATCACCCCCTAAAATTTCAAACTTTACGGTGGAGGCTTTTGGGAGGATTAATTTTTTGCCCTCGAAGATGATTATAGGTTCACTGCTCCTAGCAAAAGCCACCGTTTCTACTTCATAGTTGACCTCTTCTCGCCAAGTTTTGTTATCAGTGGTGGTTGCTAAATTGAGTTGTACCAGTTTTTCGTTGGGGTCAACACAAGCATTAAATCCTCGAGTTGCATTGGAATTAGTCTCTTGCCAACCAGTAGAACAACTTGGGGTTTCTAGTGCGTCATCGATACTATCGATTAAGACATAAGATTCCCAATTTTCGGGGTTATTGACTTGGGTTGGATCGTATACCCCGTTTTCATTTATCCTTGGTCCCCATCGCTCAATTACATGGGGACCTTCCCAAAGATTTTCTGCTGGTTTTGTAGAGTAAACAACCGGTTGAGGTAGGCTAGAAATGTCCAAAACAACGATGGGTTCTGCTCCATCGGGAAGGGGAAAATCAGGTGCCTCAACTAAGGATGCTACTGCATTAGATTCGATCTTTCTAGCCTGTTTGACTTCTTCTGAAATAAATTCTAAAGCACGGTTGGAATTATACTGAATGTTGCCTTTCGCTGATGCTTTTTGATCCAGGGTCAGAATCTGCACTAAACTCCATCCAGCTACACCCATAACGAAGGAGGTTAAAACACTTCCCAATAATAATTCTAATAAAGTAAAACCACTACTGGTGTGGTTTTTTCTGATAAGCGGTAAAAGAAGATTGAGATCCATAAAAATAATTAATTAAAAATTGTTATAAGCATTTACAGATAACAGCTTATCATTTTTTTTGAGAATTACAAGTATTTACTGAAGTCTTTTTTGAGGTTTTAAGCTGATGGATTATTAAAGGTTTTGTAAAGAAGCTTTAGATTAATATAAAGAAAGCAAAAAGACTATTCATCTAAAGATAAAATAATAGATATAATTACTTAAAAGGTATGTAGTATTTCCTAGTAAATAGCTCGTGATTTTCAGTTTAGCTAAAAGAATACTATGTACATATACTCGGTTATAACTAATTTTTACATTGCCCTAAAATTGCAGGAAGTAGGGTTAATAAATTAAAGCGACGAAACTCATCCCGTGCCAGAACACCTGAAAAAATGGATAATAGACAATATAGCTTTTATCGGACTCATGAGGTACACCTAACTCCTGCCTCCTGCCCCCTGCCTCCTGCCTCAAAGTGATAACCTCTGTACCTCACAAGTATGAGAAATGCTATAGATGGAGAAGGATTAATCAATTAGTAAAAAATGCAGCTTGATTTTCGTAATACAAATACTTTATGGTCCTCGGTTATTGTTGAGACTTTATCTCGTTTAGGGTTAAAAACTGCGGTTATTTGTCCAGGATCTCGATCAACTCCTTTAACCCTTGCTTTTGCTAGTCATCCTAATATCGAAACTATCCCTATTTTAGATGAGCGATCGGCTGCTTTTTTTGCTATGGGAATAGCAAAAAAGAACCATATTCCTACTGCTTTGATTTGTACATCAGGTACAGCAGGAGCTAATTTTTATCCAGCAGTTATTGAAGCGAAAGAAAGTCAAGTTCCCTTATTAATTTTTACGGCAGATCGCCCTCCAGAATTAAGGAACTGTCACGCAGGACAAACCATTGATCAGGTTAAATTATACAGCAATTATTGTAATTTCTACACAGAATTATCTTTGCCTTCTGCGGAGATAAAAATGTTATCTTATCTCAGGCAGACTATAATTACTGCTTGGGATCATAGCTTAGTTCCTTATCAGGGAATCGCTCATTTAAATTGTCCCTTTCGTGAACCTTTAGCCCCTATTTTTGATCCAGAAATTGAGGCTATATATTCTCAAGTAATTTTTGATAATTTTTTTGACAATGTTTATAAGAGAGACGAAATAACGTTATGTAAATATAATTTATCTGATTATTTAGATGACTGGATATTTAAACCTAAAGGAATTATTATTGCTGGAGTTTTTAATGCAAAAAATCCCCACTTATACTGCGAGCAAATTTTTTCTTTATCTACCTTACTAAATTATCCAATTTTAGCGGAAGCATTATCTCCTTTAAGAAATTATGGTCAAGATTTTCCTAATTTAATTAATACTTACGATATTTTGCTTCGTAATAAGAAATTAGCAGAAGAATTATTTCCTGATGTAGTGATTCAAATTGGTGAATTTCCCACCAGTAAGCAATTAAGAGCATGGTTAGAAGATAGTCAAGTTGAGTATTTTGTTCTTGATAGTCGTCCTGATAACATCAATCCTCTTCATAACAAAACTCGTTATATTCGGGTTGATATTCAAGAGACAGAAATCAAATCATCTAAAGAATATCCAGCTAAAAATATAGATGTAAATTATTTAAATAAGTGGCATACTAGCAACAAATTAATCAACATAAATATTGAAAATAGCTTAGAAAGCACTGAAAATTTATTAGAAGCAAAACTTTCTTTTATTTTATCTAAAACTTTACCCAGTAAGACCCCCATTTTCATTGCTAATAGTATGTCAGTGCGTTATGCAGAATTTTTCTGGATGCCTAATAAACTGGAATTAATGCCTTATTTTAATCGTGGTGCGAACGGTATTGAAGGAACATTATCTACTGCATTAGGAATAGCTCATAAGGGAAAAAGTAGTATCTTATTAACAGGTGACTTAGCTCTTTTACATGATACCAATGGCTGGTTAATACGGCAATATTTTCAAGGTCATTTAACTATTATTTTAATTAATAATAACGGAGGAGGAATCTTTGAAATGTTACCTATTGCTCAAGATGATTTGTTCTTTGAAAATTATTTTACTACTCCTCAAAATATTGATTTTTCTTTACTATGTAAAACTTACAACATTGAACATATTTTAATCAAAAGTTGGACACAATTAAAACACCTGTTGAATCCCCTACCCTCAATAGGAATTCGTGTGTTAGAATTGCAGACGGATAGAAAAAAAGATGCTCTTTGGTTACAATATAATCTCACCAAATTATCCATAATTGATGACACAACTACTCGGATAGATAGCAATCAGGAATGATTGATGAGATACCTTTTTTATCAGTTACCATTGTTACCTTAATACCTCAGACCCAAATTGTCACAACTAATGACTGATTGCTACAGATAAACTAAACCCATGTGAAAAACTACTAAAAAAGTTAAAATATTTGACTGTTAACGTCTCTAACCACTAATCTTAAATCTCTCGAACTAACTGTACTTTATGATCTCTACCTTTCCTCAAGCCGACTCAGTTGATTTTTCGCAAATTCGCCTAGAAATTCGTACTCTTCAAGCTCAATTAGTAGAATGGCGACGTTATCTACACCAGCGTCCAGAATTAGGCTTCCAGGAAGAAATTACCTCTGATTTTATCCATCAAACGTTAACAAAGATAGGCATTCCTCACAAAACAGGTATTGCTAAAACGGGGATTGTTGCTACCATTGAGAGTCATCACCCTGGCCCAGTCTTAGCTATTCGCGCTGACATAGACGCTTTACCCATCTACGAAGAAAACGAAGTCTCCTACCGTTCCCTCCACGAAGGAACTATGCACGCTTGTGGACATGATGGTCATGCTACTATCGCCCTAGGAACCGCCTATTATTTGTGGCAACACCGCCAACACTTTAAAGGAACGGTAAAAATTATTTTTCAACCCGCAGAAGAGGGTCCCGGTGGTGCTAAACCGATGATAGAGGAAGGGGTGCTAAGCAATCCTGATGTAGATAGCATCATTGGTTTACATTTATGGAATAATCTTCCTGTAGGTACTGTAGGGGTGCGTAGTGGTCCGTTGATGGCTGCCGTAGAGTGTTTTCGCCTCAATATCTTCGGCAAAGGAGGACACGGGGCGATGCCCCATCAAACCATTGATTCCGTGGTGGTTAGCGCACAGATTGTCAACGCTTTACAGTCCATTGTCTCTCGTAACGTTAATCCTATTGATTCGGCAGTGGTGACAGTGGGAGAGTTACACGCAGGAACAGCTTTAAATGTTATTGCTGATACGGCTAGAATGAGTGGGACTGTACGTTATTTTAATCCCGAGTTTGCAGGGTATTTTAACCAAAGAATAGAGGACATTGTTAAAGGTATTTGTGCAGGGTACGGGGCAGATTACGAGTTAGATTATTGGCGATTGTATCCTCCCGTTATCAATAACGAAAAGATGGCTGACTTGGTTAAATCTGTGGCTTTAGAAGTAATAGAAACTCCCGTCGGTATTGCCCCTGAATGCCAAACAATGGGAGGGGAAGATATGTCTTTCTTCTTGGAGAACGTTCCGGGGTGTTACTTCTTTTTAGGTTCAGCTAATGCCGAAAAAGGCTTAAATTATCCCCACCATCATCCTCGCTTCGATTTCGATGAAACTGTGTTAACGTTAGGAGTAGAAATGTTTGTTCGTTGTGTAGAAAAGTTTTGTAATTAAGGTCAATGAAGATTCGTAAATTAATGGCAAGGATTTTGTTGTTGGGAGTTGCTTTGATTCCGTCTCAACTCCTTGCTCAAACCAATTTACCCTTGTCTGAAAATTTGATTAATTTTAACTCTTCTCGAGGGGAAACTTTATTAATAGAAAGTCAAGCTCGTAAGGATTATATCCCTTTAACGCTGCAATTTGAAACCCAAGACAATCTAGCTTTTTGTGGGGTTGCTAGTATGGTAATGGTGTTGAATGCTTTATCCACCCCTGCACCAAAAGCCACAGAATGGGTGAGGTATAATCGTTTTACTCAGGATAATGTTTTTGATAACCCGAAGACAGAAAGTGTAATTACTAAAGAAACTGTTTCTAGACAAGGAATGACTCTGCAAGAATTAGGAGGTTTACTGAAAAGTTATCCCCTGGAGGTAGAAGTTTATCACGGAGATGAGGTAAGTTTAGATGGCTTTCGTCAACGAATTGTTAATAATTTAAAACAAGAAAAAAACTTTGTTTTAGTCAACTATTTACGCTCTTCCATTGGACAAGAAAGAGGGGGTCATATTTCCCCGATTGCAGCTTATCATCAAGAAAGCGATCGCTTTTTAATTTTAGATGTTTCTCGTTACAAATATCCCCCGGTTTGGGTAAAAGCAACAGACCTTTGGAAAGCTACTAATACCATTGATTCTACTTCCAAAAAAACCAGAGGATTTGTGTTAATTAGTTCTCAATGAGCTTGTAGAGGTTGACTATGAAACCAAATTGTAAGAAAATGTCTCGTTCCAAATTAAAAGCTTATATTCGTGAAAATAGAACTGATAATGAAGCGATCCGCGAGTTATTTATTAATCGTCGTTTACCCCAAACAACCATTTATTCCCGAGATATTTCAGAGCAAGAATTAGAAGCTATTTGAAAAGCTAAAATTGAGTCAAACTCATGCTAAAAATCCTAAAAGCAACCTTAAGTCTAGAGGAATTTCTGACCTTACCAGAAACAAAACCTGCTAGTGAATACATCCAGGGAAAAATTATTCAAAAACCGATGCCGCAGGGAAAACATAGTGCTATTCAAATGGAACTAGGAACAACAATTAATACAATAGTTAGACCGCAGAAAATTGCTAGAGCTTTTCCTGAATTAAGATGTACTTTTGCTGGTAGATCTATTGTCCCAGATTTAGCCGTTTTTGTATGGGATAGAATTCCCAGAGATGATAATGGTGCAGTGGCAAATGTTTTTCCTTGGACTCCTGATTGGATAATTGAAATTTTATCTCCTGAACAAAGTCAAACTAAAGTTATCAAAAAAATTCTGCATAGTCTTAATCATGGCTCACAAATGGGATGGTTAATTGATCCTAATGAGCAAACTATTTTTGTTTATCTTCCTCAACAGCAACCTGCATTTTTTGAAGACGGTTTAGAAATTTTACCTCTACCTGATTTTATGCAAGAATCACAGTTAACAGTGGGTGATGTGTTTGGTTGTTTATGGGATTAATATTGTTAAAAATATGTCAGATAATCTATGCAAATGAAAACTGCTATGATTACCATTGCTGGCTTAATACTCAGGAACTACAGACTAAATAAAAGGGGTCAGAAGAGCAGATTTGGTATCAGTGAGCAGTTACCAGTTACCATCGTTTATTTCTCCTCGCCTTCACCTAAAATATCTAATATCAAAGGGGAGAGATTTGTCCCTAGTTGTCCACCACGAATTAATTCAGCATAAGTGTCTGCTTCAATGTCTAACAATTTGTCTTTCAGTAGTTGCATGGCAATGGATTTTAGTTGTGGATATTCTGTTTGAAGTTGATCAATTTTTTCTTCTACAGATGTTAATTGACCTGATACTAAGTTTTTTTCATAACGATAAAATTCTGAGTCAACACGAGGAGATTCATCTAAGGTTTGGAAATAGTCAATAACTCTTCCTAAAGCAATTTTACGGGCTAGTAATTCCGAATATTCCTGACGTAAAGATTGATCTCCTACTAAGTTTAATTTTTTTAACACCCATTGTGTGCTTAAACCTTGAATTAATAGGGTAAATAAAACCACACCGAACACTGTATCAATAATATCTTGTCGTCCTGTTACAGAAACCGGTACACTTAAAGCTAAGGCAATAGAAACCGAACCCCTTAAACCACCCCACCAAAGTACAGTTTGTTCTGATAAACTAATATCAACTTGTGTAAAAACATTGCTAAATTTTGCCAACCCATAAATACTAACTAAACGAGTAATTAATACAGCGAGAATAGCCACACCAATAATATCTAAATTATTTCCTAAACTACTAAACTTTATTTGATCACCTATTAATAAAAAGACAATCGAGTTGACGAAAAAGGCAATAAACTCCCAAAACTCAGATACTAATAGTCGGGTTCTTGGATTCATGCCAATACGAGAACCAAAGTTACCCAAAATAATGCCCACTGTTACCACAGAAATAACCCCAGATCCACCCAATTCTTCTGTGATCAGGTAAGTTCCATAAGCGGAAACTAAAGTTAAAGATTGCTCAACTAAAGGTAGATCGAAACGTTGGGTTAAGTAAGAAATTCCAAATCCTATTAAACAACCTAAACCGATACCAATACCAACAAACTTAAAAAAGCTAATTACCGTTCCTGTGACAGAAAACACTTCTGTTCCTAATGGTATTCCTACCAGCAATAAGAAGGCAACAACCGCAACTCCATCGTTAAATAAACTCTCCCCCTCCATCAAGATTGTTAACTTTTTACTTGCTCCCAACTCTCGAAATAAAGCCACAACAGAAACCGGATCGGTTGCTGACAAACTTGCCCCCACTAATAAGGCAATAGGTAAAGTTAAATGGGTTAATTGACTCAAAGTTAAAGCAATACCAACTACTGAAATAATCACCCCAATAACGGCAAATAAAACCACGGGAATCCAATTTTCTTTTAGCTCTCGCCAGCGAATATTCCAAGCAGCTTCAAACAGTAAAGGTGGTAAAAAAATCTCCAAAATTAATTCAGGAGAAAGATTGACTAATCTAACATCAACAAATGCTAATCCTAATCCTACAATTACTAATAAAAGAGTATAGGGAATTTGTCGGAACCAAGAAAAAATACGTGACACAGTGGCCACGCTCAAAGAAACGGATAAAACTACCAAAAATTGCTCTAAATTCTGCTTAATGGCAATGTCAGCCGCACTAGCTTCTAAACTCATAAGAAACTCCTAATTAGTTGATTATCAACCTTTTTTTCAGGGTTTAACAGCGTTAAACCCTTACATCTTTCTTGGTCAATATTGAGGATAGAAGAACATAATACTGATTATGTTCCTTTTTCTATTAAATGGTCAACATTTCAGAGGGTAACCGTTTAAAAGTTAATCTTTCGTCTTCAACTTCTACAAAAATTGTATCCCCTGCTTTGAATTCTCCTCTTAAAATTGACTTAGCAATAGGGGTTTCTAAGTATCGTTGAATCGCTCTTTTTAGGGGTCTTGCACCATAAACAGGATCATAACCAATATCAGCGACAAAATCTAAAGCAATATCTGCTAATTTGAGAGACATTTTTTGTTCTTCTAAACGACTTCTTAGTAGTTGAACTTGTAGATTAACAATTGATCGCAGTTGTGCTTTTTGTAAGCTATGGAAAATTATAATCTCATCGATACGATTGAGAAATTCAGGACGGAAATTATTTCGCATTGCGTCCATAACACGAGAACGCATTTCTTCGTAATGAGTGTCGTCTCCAGCTACGTCTAAAATGTATTCAGAACCGATATTACTGGTCATAATAATGATAGTATTTTTGAAGTCTACTACCCGACCTTGAGAGTCTGTCAAGCGTCCATCATCGAGGATTTGTAACATGATGTTGAAGACATCACCGTGGGCTTTTTCTATCTCGTCAAAAAGGATTACTGAATAAGGACGACGACGAATGGCTTCTGTTAATTGCCCTCCTTCATCGTAGCCTACATACCCCGGAGGCGCACCGATTAAACGAGATACGCTATGCTTCTCCATATACTCGGACATATCGATACGAACAATTGCTTCTTCGGTATCAAAAAGATTCTTAGCTAAGGCTTTAGCTAATTCAGTTTTTCCTACTCCAGTTGGACCTAAAAATATAAAGCTTGCCGTCGGACGATTGGGATCAGAAAGCCCTGCTCGAGAACGTTGTATAGCTTCTGAAACAGCAGTTACAGCCTCTTCTTGCCCAATTACTCTTTCGTGCAGTTCTTCTTCTAATTGTAATAGCTTTTCTTTTTCTGATTCAACCAGTTTACTAATAGGAATCCCAGTCCATTTAGAGATGATTTCGGCAATATCTGATTCGACAACTTCCTCCCGTAATAAAGTTTTTCCTGTGGTTTGTCTTTCTACAATTTTACTTTCTAGCTCTTTTACCTGTCGTTGTAAATCTGTTAGTTTGCCGTAGCGTAATTCAGCAGCTTTATTTAGATCATAATCCCGTTCAGCTTGTTGAATTTCTAGGTTAACTTGATCGATAGTTTCTTTTAGTTTACGAATCTCATCGATTACTTCTTTTTCTGCTTGCCATTGAGCATTGAGTTGAGATTGTTGCTCTTTAAGATCAGCTAGTTCTTTTTCTAGTCTTTCTAACCGTTCACGAGATACTATATCTTCCTCTTTTTGTAGAGAAAGTCTTTCCATTTCTAGCTGAAGAATTTTACGATCTGCTTCGTCTAATTGTTCGGGTTTAGAAGTAATTTCCATTTTCAGTTTAGCAGCTGATTCATCTACTAAATCGATAGCTTTATCCGGTAAGAAGCGATCGCTAATATAACGGTTAGATAACACTGCGGCTGCTACTAATGCTGTATCGGCAATTTTTACCCCATGATGAACCTCATAACGCTCTTTGAGTCCCCGTAAAATAGAAATAGTATCTACTACATTGGGTTCGTTTACTAAAACTTCTTGAAAACGTCTTTCTAAGGCAGCATCCTTCTCGATATACTTACGATATTCATCTAAAGTTGTTGCGCCAATACAACGCAATTCTCCCCGTGCTAACATCGGTTTCAAAAGATTCCCTGCATCCATGGCCCCTTGAGTTGCACCGGCACCAACAACGGTATGAATTTCGTCTATAAAGAGGATAATATTGCCCTGAGAATCCGTTACTTCTTTTAGGACAGCTTTTAATCTTTCTTCAAATTCTCCTCGGTATTTTGCACCAGCAATTAGTGAACCCATATCCAAAGCAATTAACTTTCTATCCCTCAAAGATTCTGGAACATCTCTATTAATAATTCGTTGGGCTAATCCCTCCACAATAGCTGTTTTTCCCACCCCTGGTTCCCCGATTAAAACAGGATTGTTTTTGGTTCTACGGGATAAAATTTGAATGGTGCGGCGGATTTCATCGTCCCTACCAATGACAGGATCGAGTTTACCTTCTCTGGCTAATTGAGTTAAATCTCTTCCATATTTTTCTAAGGATTCGTACTTATTTTCTGGGTTTTGATCGCTCACTTTGTGGTTACCTCTAATTTGTTTAATAATCTCTTTTAAGTCTTTTTCTGTTAACCCGAACTCCTTGAACAAATTTTTGCCAAAACGATCATCTCTACCGTAGGCTAAAAGTAAATGTTCAATGGAAATATAGTCATCATCAAATTCTTGCTGAAGTTTCTCACTTCTGTCCAGTAAACTATCTAAACTACGGCCTAAATAAACGGACTCCCCTGGGTTAGAGACTTTGGGTTGACGACGGATAAAATCTTCCGTTCTATCTCGCAATTTAGGAACACTAATATTAGCTTTATTGAAAATACTTGTGGCTAATCCTTCTTGTTCCGTTAAAGATTTCATCAAGTGTTCTGTTTCAATTTGTTGGTGACTATTTTGTTTAGCAATATCAGGAGTTCGCACAATGGCTTCCCAGGCTTTTTCTGTAAATTGATTGGGGTTAGTAGGTTGCATAGTTAGGATTATCTATAATGGATTACATTGTTATTGTAATTCAGCTAACTCTGTAAATAACGACGGTTTACCCCACTTTTTTAGGTTGGGTTTCCATTAAGTATTTGCTTTTTATAGATTCAATAATACTGCTACAAATAGTTAACAATGAAAAATTAAAGATATTTTACTTAAGCAGGGAAAATTGTGTTATGATAAAATTAGAGCATTAAAAACTGAGAGAAAAGTAAGTTAGTCATAATTATCCGTTTGCTCCGTTTAGTATCGCTAATATTTTCTCCAAAAATCAGGCTCAAAATGTTGAAATCGAGATAAACCGTTCATGTCAATTTATATCGGAAACCTCTCTTATGAGGTAACAGAAGCGGACCTAAATGTAGTCTTTTCAGATTATGGTTCGGTCAAGAGGGTCCATGTTCCCACGGATAGAGACACAGGTCGTCCTAAAGGGTTTGCTTTTGTGGAATTAAGCACAAGTGATGAAGAATCTAAGGCCATTGAAACCCTGAATGGGGCTGAGTGGATGGGACGAACAATGAAAGTAGATGAAGCCCGCGAGAGGAGAAAAAACTAATCCTCACTTTAAGCCCCTTTTTAACAAAAAAGGGGTTTTTCTAATTTATCTGAAATTTTGCCCCCTATGCTGATTACGATTCCGGACAAGGATCACCGAAACTGCCGGAATTATTGAGTTTAACGGATTCAGATTGAGACTCAACCCAGTTATAGTAATCTTTCAACAATTGATTAAGCAATCGCTGTTTAATACGACCGAGAACCCCTTTTAAAAGACTATTACCCGTTACTTGCAATAAAGGTTTAGGAGTTATCCACAAAGGAGGTGGTAAGTCCACTTGAACCGTTAAATTAGCCTTTCCTTGCAAATAGGTTTTACCATTTTGTTGCTGAGGACAAAGTTTTCCCTTCAATGTCAAAGAAAAGCGATCGTTAATATAGTCAATTCCTCTAATTTCGCAATCTTGGGATCTTAGGAAAACCGTTCCCTTACTATCAGACCAAACCCCCAGAACCACAGTGGGTTGAAAATGATAAACATCCATAAAATTTAAAGGACGCATTTTCAGGCGAAACTCGTGGTCTGATAACTGTTCCATGAGTTTAGGATCTGCGATCGCTTTTACCAAGCGTTGAGGTTGTCTAAGATAATGATGGATGGGTACGGGTGCCTCTTTAACAGGTAATGACAGAGATTCAGACGCTTTAAAATAAATCTGATGTGAAAAATTTGGATCAAGCATTGAGATATTATGTGTTCTGCCTTAGTGTGATAACAAATACACTACTAGAAAATTGTCAAAATCTATAATTTTGATTAATGACACATTGTAACACCCCTAGACTTATATGATCTAGGGGTTTATGATCAGATAGATTCCTTTTGATTGGGAAAAATCGGCTTGTTGGTAAGCCATAAAAAATTGTTGTTGGGAGAAAACTTTAATGCGAGATGCCGTTACTGCCTTAATTAAAAACTATGATCTAACAGGTCGTTACTTAGACCGAGATGCCATAACCAGTCTCAAATCTTACTTTGAGTCGGGAAGCGATCGCATCAAGGTAGCTGGCTTAATTAACGCCAGTTCCCCAGATATTGTCAAAGAAGCCGGTCTTCAACTGTTTGAGGAAGTTCCAGAACTGATCCGTCCAGGGGGTAACGCTTACACAACCCGTCGTTATTCGGCTTGTTTGCGGGACATGGATTATTATCTGCGTTACGCTAGTTATGCTTTAGTTGCTGGAGATCCCACAGTCCTCGATGAACGGGTTCTGCAAGGATTAAGAGAAACCTATAATTCATTAGGGGTTCCCATCGCCCCCACGGTTCGCGGTATCCAAATAATGAAAGACAAGGTGAAAGCTATGGCGGTTGAAGCTGGAGTCAGTAATACTGCTTTTGTGGATCAACCTTTCGATCACATGAGTCGAGAATTTAGTGAAGTTTCCATTTAATAGACTTTATCGATAGTTGTGGCGATCGCTTTTTTATGGGGGCGATCGCTTTTTTCAATTGTCAGTGATCAGTTATCATTTAAATCTTGCACCTTCGATAAAACTGGCTAGTTTGTAAGCGTTCAGCCATCAGCCATCAGCTGACAGCGTTTTTCAGTTGAGTAGCAATTACTTTTAGTCTCAAAAGACAAGGGGACAAGGGGACACGGTGATCTCCCATTCTCCCACTCTCCTTGTCAGAAAGCTCGAAGATTTGTCTATCCAATTGGAAACTGAAACTGCTATAAAAGTCTACAGACAATATAGCGTTTCTCACACTCATGAGGTACACCCAATATTTAGGTTATAACTCCT
>NZ_JARVCN010000395.1:0-2714 GCF_038442745.1 Crocosphaera sp. Alani8 | reverse complement strand
TAGGGTTAGTCTAATTTGATATGTAAAGTTTTCTAAAGACATTCAACATTTCTGGCTTGTGACCCAACTAAAAAGATAGAAAAGGTAGAAAATACCTATAAAGGGAATAAAGCTAACTTAGTTTTATTAGAAGGAACCATCAAGAAAACAAAACTAAGAAAAAGAGATCATGCCCCTTGGTTATATGACTTAATAACGATTCCTGATATGACAGGAGCAATAGCCAGTGATAATCAAACCTTACTAGAATCTTTACACAGAATTTTAGAGAAGTTAGGGTACAAAATATTAAGAATTGACTCAAAAACAATTAACAAAGCAGAAGTCAAAGAGTTCTTAAAAGACCCAGATAAGTATTTACGGGAAAATAAAATAGATAGATTATTATTTTCCCCTTCTTGTGAAAGTGGTTTAGATATTAAGATTGATAACTATTTTACTCACTTCTTTGGCTTATTTTACGGGGCATTAGATGCAGACTCAATTACTCAGATAATTGGGAGGATTAGGGATAGTAAAGTGACCCGTTATTTATGGGTAAATCCTTTTATCAAGGTAGATGAGAGAAATAGTATTAAATCACCGATACTAGAAAAATTACAATATCATTTCAACCAACAGCTAACCCGTGACTTAGACTTAGCCATGACGGGAGAAGATAAAAAAGAGGAATTAATTAGTGAGCTACTGACAAAAATAAAAGAAGATTTAAGCACACCTGAGAGTAAATTAGCGCAACGATTAGAGGCAATGATTAACTATGAAAAAGCGAATCTGAGACAGTGTGTTTATTGGCTATTAGAGCAACAAGGATATGATATTAGTAACCGTTATACTCCCGAATACCGAGACCCATTTAAAACAGTTAATAAAGAGGTGTCAAAAGAGAAGATAAAAACCAAGTTTCAGAACGCAACAGATATCTTTGAATCTTCTGACAAGTACCTAGACAAGCCTTGGATGATGTTAAACCAAGACGCTAAATGGGAAGACAGAACCGCATTAATGAAAGCTAAATTGATTAAACTTTTACCTAATATAAATAACTCGACGTTCTGGAGTCCTGAGTTAATCTATCTAGTCAAATACAAGTATCCAAATCTAATAACTCAATTAGAAAATAGAATCTATCTAGAGAAATTTGACCAAGAAAACTCACCGGCCTTAGTTAAGGTTAAAAAGTTCTATCATAACTTATTAAGTAAAGCCAGAATAGGGAGGCTATGTCCGTGGAAAATAAAGCCCCGTTACCTATTCCTAAAAGCATTATTTGATTTAAGATTATTGTACTTTATAGAAGTAGCAGGGGAATTTAGGGCTGATAGTGAACCGGTACAAGACTTAATTAGACGGGCCAACCAAAAGAAAATCTGGACCGGGTTAGGGAAGAAACCATCGAAAGACCCCATTAAGTTTGTGCGGTGGTTGCTGAATCAAATTGGATATGATTTAAGCGATCGCCGTTTAAATGATGAGAAACGGACACGGGTATATAAAGTTGTACCGGTCAAAATCAATGTCAAAGAAGTAATCGAACCCCACAAACACGATAATTATGTTTATGGGGTCATCAATAAATTAACTGAAATACTCGAAGCCAGAATCGAACGGGATTACTCCCCTGAACACCTCCAAACCCTGAGATGGGACGATGAAGACATACTACAAAACCAATCTTGTAGTATGAAATCCGAGTTAAAAAATAACTATCAAACTCATGGGTCTAAAAATGGCTGTAACCCTATGCATGAAAAGATAATTTCTGATCCAGATGTGCCAAGAATTGTTAAAGAAGATCAGGGGGATCTGGATCAAGAAAAAATACTACAAGAGGCTCCAGAGCCACCCGTTGACTGGCCCTTTAAGATAGGCCAATGGGTAAGGATTCAAGGGGACTTATTGGACGAGTCATTAATCGGGGCATTCGCCTTAATTAAAGAGCTTAGAGAGGGGATAAACCGATACGCAATCCTAGAAGTTAATGGAATTAGGCGATCGCTAAAGCTTGATTATTTAACTTCTGTTTAATTATTTAAGTTAAAATGGACTCGTCAAGGATCGTCAGACAACGAGTGTACACTCGTCTTCATCGGAGTTCGGAGTTCGGAGTGAGGGGTTAGGAAATGAAGCCAAAAGTAGTATAGTTGTGACTCGCATTAGGTAGTATGAAGAGAGAAGGAAGAAGTAGGAGGTCTTGTAGCAAATAATCACTGAGAACTAGTATTTCTCACGAACTATATTTTGTACTAATTAACGTAACATTCCTACAACCCCTAAAGAGTTAACTAAAGCTTGGTATCCTTGTTTTCTAATAGTTGTCAATTTCATTGTTTTCCTCCTGTGAAAAATTTATTAGCCAAACAATTAAGTTTATTCATCAGCTAAAAACCTAATGGGAGAAAGGTGAAAAAACTGGCCAAGTAATGTAAGCTGGTTGGCGGTGATTTCTTTTCTTCTTTCTAAGACTTCAGTGACGGTAGATTCATCATCAAAAATAGAAATGAGATCCCTATGGTGTAAATTTTCTTCAGTGATTAAAGCTTGAAGAAGTTCGATTCCTTGGAGAATAGGTAGGGGTTCATGTTTTTGCTCATAATCATAAATCAGAGAGCCTAAGACCTGAAGATAGTCTAACCTGTATTATTCATGAAGAAAAAATAAAACCTAAAAAATAAGGAATTGGCATCAAAAATGATTTTTTATGAAATGGATTA
>NZ_JARVCN010000394.1:0-2719 GCF_038442745.1 Crocosphaera sp. Alani8 | reverse complement strand
CATTTATCTCTTGGATCTCCTCTGAGAGAACGCCATCCTAAATAACTTCCAGCTACGGCTCCGGCTACGGCGAAGGCTCCGGCTAAGGCTCCGGCTAAGACTACGGCTAAGGCGAAGGCTACGGCTAAGGCGAAGGCTACGGCGAAGGCGAAGGCTACGGTGAAGGCTATGGCTACGGCTAAGGCTCCGGCTACGGCGAAGGCTCCGGCTATGGCTACGGCTACGGCTACGGCGAAGGCTAAGGCTCCGGCTATGTTTAAACCTTGACGAATAATGGCAATCAAGATAGAAATTAGAACTAAAATAAGAATAATTCCTAAAATTGGCTCTATCTCTTCAGCATCTGAGCGAAAAAAGTAAGTTATAAATGCAGGACTAAAAATCGAGAAGAATCCTAAAAATGCTGAAATTAACCAAGAAATTGAAACAAGAATAATCACCCATCGTTTTTGTAGCCCGGCTTTGGCTTGATGGAAAATAGTACCTTTGAGATTAGCCCCCTTAAAATTAGTCCCTCTGATATCACATCCACTAAAATCCGCTCCTGAAAGATTTTGTCCTCGAAAAGATTGCCCTCTTAAACTAAGATTGCAGAAATCTCTTCTTCCTTCACCATACTGTTGGAGTATTTCTGTTGCTTTCATGGAGTTTTCACACTTTTTTTTGGGGGATTCTTGGCTCATTCTTGTTTTAACCTATGTTTAACGAAGGCAGAAGGCAGACGGCAAGAAAAATGTAGAATTTAGAACTTAGAATGTAGAATTGAAAGCTAGTAAGCTAAAAACAGTATAATTCTTAATTCTTAATTCTTAATTCTTAATTCCTTTAATCCCCTCCATTACAGCTAAAGGATAGGTAAAACCATTTTCATCTTGTAACCAATGCGCTTGCCTTTGGCAAGACCCGCTCTGCGGATCGCCGTTCTCCTCAACTACTTTCCCTTCAACCTTCATTGTTCTATCACTTCAAAGTCTGATTCTTCAAGGGATAAAATAATGGATTCAGGTTGGGGGTTAAAGGGGGTTTGCTTCAATCTCACCAACCACCGTGCGCTATTTTCTTGTGCTTGAATATACCCTTCCATTCCTTTGACATAGTTCGGGTAAACGATATGCACTAACATTCCAATGTAGATCATAAGAATTTTTGTTTTGAGAGTCTCAACATAAATAAATTTGAAATTAGTTTCAGGTTAACATTAAGTTAAGGGTAGATACCAGATAATAAATTTATTAGTAAAGATTTTCAATAAGGACAAAACCTATGGACAATAAACTAGCCCAGATAAAACAGGACTTCCTTTATCCAATTTCTCCATATCATGGATTGGTAACCGAAAATGACCATAAAAATCAATTTTTGAACCTTAAAATACAAGAATTTGCTCAAAAAATAGGATTTATTGCTAATTTACATACTGCAGGAAAATTACCTTCCGCTAAAGCTTACGATCAATTAGAGTCGTTGTGGAAGGAAATCGAGTCCATTGAAAGGGGCCTTATTAATCATCAACAGAATTAAACCGGAAGGCATAAGGCAGATGACAAGAAAAATGTAGAATTTAGAACTTAGGATGTAGAATTGGAAGCTAGTAAGCTAAAAACAGTATAATTCTACATTCTGAATTCTGACTTATTAATTCTTTTAATCCCCTCCATTACAGCCAAAGGATAAGTGATTCCGGACTCATCTTGTAACCAGCGATCGCCATTCTCCTCAACCACTGTTCCTTGAACCTTCACCATTCCCATAGGATGCGGGACTAACCCCTGTAAAAACTGCCCCACTTCATATTTGGGCGTTTCTTTAGAGGTCACTGAAGCTCCCTTCAAGTTTTGGTAAAACTCCAATAATTGGTCATCATTTAGACGTTTCCTAGAACTTACCCCATATCGATTAACTAGATAGTCTTTCCCGATCGCAGTTGACCACCCCAATCGTTCCATTTCTGTATCAATCCGTTCTATTAATTCTCCCCTCCCAATAATTTTATGATGGCTTATGGGGGCTGGTTTTTCCTCTGAAACCGTTATGGATGCTGAACTTGACGGCTGTGACGGGTATTTTAGAGTTCCTTCTATTTTTTCTTTAGGAGGTTCTACAACCCTTGATGGCTTTTCTAGAAGACCAACAGCCGTTGATTGTTTTTTCTCTGAACTCTCAGAAAAGTCAACATAGCCATCAAGTTTATCACTGATGCTGGTTTCAGCCATTACACTCGGAGTTTTAGCCGTCACTACTTCATCACAAAGGGGAGTATAAATACTTTCAATTAGTGGAGGCATATCATCCAAATGGTCACGAATTTTTAACCCCTTGATGTAAGCTCCTTTATTCTCTCGTCTTTTCTTAATTGGAAAACCTAATTGGTTGTTACATAGGTCTAGCAGTAAATACGAGAAACGAGTCAAGGAAACGGCATTAACCCCTGTTAATGAACAATAATCGCAGTAATTGGCATATAACCAGATTTCCTCTTTTGACTCTCCCAAGGGTGACTTACAACCTACCTGGGTTTGAATCTCACTGTCATAGACAACCTTCTCGTTTAACCACCCTGCGATGCTATTCGTATCAATTAGGTTCTCTAGCTTACTTTTAAGGAGTCCTGGGGCGTGAGTAAAGGGGTCTTTGACAATCTTAGTCGCTTCATCTGGATCCATGTCTAAGACCCAATTAAGTAGCCCTGGGATAAATGGGGCAAATTCCCCTACTAAAT
>NZ_JARVCN010000393.1:0-24919 GCF_038442745.1 Crocosphaera sp. Alani8 | reverse complement strand
GTTTGGCCTAAGTTTTCGCAGCGAGTGACCCCTGGCTTTTTGAGAAGATACTCTAATAGTGGACAAGCTGTTTTGCAACATTTCAGTTTGCGTTTGGTGTTAACCATGAATAATTATACCCCTTGGAATTATGCCCGTTTTTTAGATTATTGTACGGAACAATTATTATTGCAGCGGGTGGGTGGAGGTTATCGGTTTATTCATCGGTTGTTACAAGAACACTTGGTTGACAGTTAACAGTTAGCAGTTAACAGTTGACAGTTGACAGTTAGCAGTTAGCAGTTAGCAGTTCCTCACTCCGTTCCGGCGCTATCGCACAGCGTTCGGCTTTCATCTCTTAGCTGAAAGCGTTAAGCATTGGTTTAATCTCACTCACAGCATAAGATAGAGATTGATATGTTTCAACTGATGGCTGATAGCTGATAGCTGATAGCTAATAGCTAATAGCAGTTTTCAATTGGGTGTATCAAAATCTCGGTTTAGTGAGGGTGGGGAGTGTGGGAGGGGTGGGAAGTGTGGGGGCTATTTTTCTTTGAGTTTGTAATCTATGCAAATGAAAATTGCTATAAACGCCTACAAACTAGCCAGTTTTATCCAAGGTGCAAGATGTGAGATTAAAAAAAAATCCTCCGATCATAAAAGTTCGGAGGGTGTAAAAAACAGTGAAAAGTTACTTAAATTAAGCGTTATCGCCAAAAACTTGATTTTTTAGCGCATCAAACTCGCTGGATAATTCTTTGCGGTTAGATGCTTTCCAGAGATAACGCCAAACAAACCAAGCACTATAACCTAACCCAACCATTTCAAATAGGGGAGCTAGGAGAGGAATATCATCGATCGCTCCTAAGACAGCTACGATAATTTTGACGGTGATGATGGCTAAAAGTGATAAACCGAGAATTGTTAGAGGTTGTTTATACTCACTAAAAAACTGGCTTATGTATTCGGGAACTTTGACTACGATATCCATCACAGGGCCTAACCATTCTTGCCAAGGTTGATCCCCTACATTAGGACTGGCAGTTGTAGTAAGAGTACCAGGTACTTCAGCACTTAAGTTTGTGGGTTTGGTTTGTTCTTGAACTTTAGATTCCATATTGACTTAATCCTTCTCAAACGTTATGAACTGGACTTTTGAAACGCAACGAGACAATCAAACCGTTGACAGATTGTCCCAAAGTTGCTTATGTAATCGGATACCATTAGTTAGGTATCCTCTTTCAGTTTAAAGCCACAAGAACACCCTAGGGTCAGTTTGGGTCTTTAATGAACAGTTAAGGCAATAATGTTACATTAGTTAATGAAGTGCCACCAGTTGGGGGGTCTGTTGTGACGGTATATTTAAGGACTCAGCAGAAGAACCGCAATAGATTTCACAGGAATTATTGGGACTCTCGATTAATTTGACTTTTTCCAGTTGGGCCCCTAAATCTTTGATAGGTTGTTGTAGCACTTGAGCAATATAAAGAGCAATGTTTTCTGCTGTGGGGACAACCTCAGCGAAGTGAGGGACATCAATATTTAGGAAATTATGATCGAAGGGTTCCACAACATATTCATCCACAATGTTTTGTAACGCCACTAAATCCACCAGCATTCCAGTACGGGGATCAATGTCTCCGCTAACGGACACCTCTAGGTGATAATTATGCCCGTGGCCGTGGGTGCGAGCGCATTTACCATAAATTTTGGTATTTTCTTCTAAACTGAGGTCTGGACGAGCAAGACGATGGGCTGCGCTAAAATGGGTTTGGATGTTTAATGTCGCTTTCATGGCATTTCCTTGATATTCGGCCCAGAGTTGGGGGTGTTCAAATAGTTGTATTTTGACTATAGGTAAATAAGCTTCTAACCGTTGCCAGATTATTCTGGCCATGTTTTCGGTGGTAGGGAGGGTAGTTTGAAACTCTTTCCAGACATCGTTGAGATAAGCGTAGTCTAGTTGGGAGGTGACTTCTCGTTTAATTACCTGTTTAACAGTGGAGAGATTTTCTACCATGCCATATTGGTCGATTTCGCCCCACAATGAGACAAAAAGGACATAATTGTGTCCATGGCCTGGAAAACGGCTACAAGGGCCAAATGCTTGCTGATTTTTGCTTTCGTCCCATTCTGGCAACCAGTAACGATGACTAGCACTAAATTGGGCGCGACGATTAATAACACACTGCATAGTTAATTATTACAAAATTGCCTTATGTAACATTTCTTAAAGTTACTTTTTTTCTAGCATAAACTGTTTTGGAGCATTTGCGGTTACGGGGTCAGAGCAATGGAACCATAGTTTAGGAGAGTCTAGATCCTTGAAACAGCCTCAGACAAAGGTTTTAGCTCCTACCTTATCAGTGAACAGTGAACAGTGAACAGTCAGTACTGAGCAGTTAACAGTGAAAAAAAGATTTAACACCGAACTCCGAACTCAAGTATATAGCTTTTCTCGGACTCATGAGGTACACCTAACTCCTGCCTCCTGCCCCCTGCCTTCTGCCTCAAAGAGATAACCTCTGCACCTCACAAGTGTGAGAACTGCTACAGTTAATATCTCCTAGCTAGTTAAATTCCTCCTTTGAGTAAAAATTGTAAAGCTAAAGACGCTACACCCCGAACAATATTGTCTAACCCAGGACTTCCCCCACCTTTTCTTCTAGCTTCTTGCACTGCTTCAATTTTATCAACAAAACTATCGGCTAATTCCTTTCCTTGATCATTCTCTTGTTTTTCGTAAAGTTGTGAAGCCATTTTTCCGTTGAGAATGGCCCCACTTTCGTTTCCTAACCTCAATAAAGCGTAACCTCTAGCTAAATAAGCCGGGGCAAATTCAGAATCTAAAATTAGTGCTTTATTATGAAGAGCGATCGCCTCGTTATAATTTCCTTCTGTGGTTTCGTTTAAACCCCATCCATAAAAAAGTTCTGGTGTTCCTGCATTTTGAGAAATACCTTTCGCTCCCTGTACATAAGCTTGTTCTAAACTGGTACCTGATAGGATAGCGTTGGTCAAATAAGATTCTCTTAAGTCTGTTCCCTGCAAAATAGCACTGCTTAAATTAGCACCAGTTAAATTTGCTCCGTATAGAGAAGCACCGGTCAAGTTTGCTCCCCTGAGATCGGCCCCTGCCAAATTTGCTTGAGAAAGGTTGGCCCCTGCTAAATTTGCTCCAATTAAAGAGGCCCCCGATAAGTCGGCCATGACTAAACCCGAACCGGTTAGGTCACAAAGCTGACATTGTTTGGTGGACAATAATTGGCTTAAATGGGCTATATTTTCGGCTCTGATGGGTAAAACAACGCCGAAAGCCGTCAATAGAGCAGTTAAACTAATAGAGGTGATTTTTATCATGGCTTTTGGGGATACTTATATAAACAACAGGCTTTAGCCTTCTATTATGACTAATTTCTTGGACTTCGACTTGAGCGATAGAACCCCAGAAAATAGTACAATCGAAATAATAATTAACATTTGACATACTAATGGCTGCTAACATTGAAATTTACACTTGGAGTTCTTGTCCCTTCTGCATTCGCGCAAAGGCTTTGTTAACAAAGAAAGGGGTAGATTTTACGGAATATTGTATCGATGGGGACGAAGACGCAAGGGACAAAATGGCACAGCGAGGAGACGGAAAACGCAGTGTCCCTCAAGTGTTCATCAACGATCGCCATGTTGGGGGTTGTGATGATTTACACGATTTAGAATTTTCGGGGAAACTTGATAGCTTATTGGAGCAGTCAATAGCCTAATGAAACTCGCTTTTATTATCGATCCCATTGCTAAACTGAATCCCGGCCACGACAGCACTGTGGCTATTATGGAAGCAGCACAAACCCTAGGCCATGAAGTTTGGATTACGGAAATTCATCAACTCAGTGTCATTGATGGGAAAGCATGGGCCATCCTCTCTCAAATCGAGCTAGTTCCTGTTACTTTAGAAGAGGGAAAATGGACGGGGGTGGCTCAATGGTATGAGCTATCTTCTCAGGAGTTAAGGTGTCTTGAAGAGATGGATGCTGTATTCATGCGCAAAGATCCTCCTGTCACTATTCGCTATCTCTATGCTACTTATATTTTAGATTTGATTAATCCAGAGAAAACTTTAGTGATTAATTCTCCTCAAGGTTTGCGGGAAGCTAATGAGAAGATGTACACCTTACAGTTTTACTCGGTGATGCCGAAAACTGTTGTCAGTTTAGATAAGGATATTATTCGCCGATTTGTTGAAGAGAAAAAACAAGCGGTTCTTAAACCATTGGGAGGAAAAGCAGGGGAAGGAATTTTATTTTTGGAATCTAGCGATCGCAATTTTAATTCCATCATAGAAGTGAGTACCCATCAGGGTCAAGAACCGGTTATGGTTCAACAATTTTTACCAGAAGCGAAAGATGGAGATAAGCGAATTATTCTCTTAGATGGTAAACCTATTGGAGCAGTTAATCGCGTTCCTACCGGTCAAGAATTTCGAGGTAATATGGCTGTTGGGGGACGAGTTGAGAAAGCAGAATTAACTGCTAGAGAATGGGATATTTGTGAAATTGTCGGTCCACAATTACGTCAAAACGGCTTATATTTTGTCGGTATTGATGTCATTGGAGGTTATTTAACCGAGGTGAATGTTACCAGTCCCACAGGAATAAGAGAAATTGATCTTTTTGATCAGACAAATCTAGGAGAAAAAGTTATTCAATGGGTAGCTGAAATGAGTTTGCAAGGTTCTTCAATGAAGTTGAGGGACAATTAATGCTAGTGCTAATAAAATGCCACTAAAAAAGTGAAGTCTAACTGCAATAAATTTACAATTACTAACTATGCTAGGTTGGTCATGGTTTTTATTAACATGACTGACTAATTGATAGGCAATAGGAGCACTTAAAAATACCATCAGAGTCCAAACGGGAAAGATTCCTAACAAATAAAAGACAATAATCAAAGCAAAGAATAAAATAGTTGTTCCCATTAATACTTGAGAACCTAGTTTAGTTCCTAAACGGACGATAGGGGAGCGTTTTCCAGCAGATAAATCATCTTCAACTTGATGAAAATGTGAACAGAATAAGATAATAGAGGTACTAATTCCGATCAGAGTTGCTGAGGCGAAAATTGACCAAGAAAAATTTTGAGTTTGAGAATAATAAGCAGCAGTGATCGCCATAGGACCAAAGGTAAAAAAGCAGATAATTTCACCTAACCCTTGATAACCAAAACGGAATGGAGGTCCTTGATAAGAGTAGCCTAAAACACAACAAAGTAGTATAATAGTAAGAACTGTCATATCTTGTTGCCACCAAGCAATCAATAAAATCCCTAAAAATCCTAAGCTTAAAAACCCATTTGCTAACCAAAACATTAACGATTTGTTTCTTGTTAAGTTAACAATAGAATGAGCTTTGTTTTTGTCGATTCCTGTATCAGCATCAAAAACATCATTGCTAATATTTAACCAAGCAATAATCAAGATAGCTGATGTTAGGAAAGTTCCGAAAATTTTACTGTCCAAGATTCCAGTTTGTCCAAAAGCGGCCGCAGTTCCTACAGTGATAGGGATAATGGCTACGCTATACATTGGAGGTTTGATAGCAGCAAGCCACAATTTTCCTTTTGATGGGGTTAAACTCGATGTTGGGGTCATAAGGTTTCTAATTGGCAATAATGTCTATGATATGATCCTCCGAGGAGGTGCAATCAAAGGTATGGATAATATTAAAGACATAACATTAATATTGGTCTACATTAAAACAAATTATAAATAACTTTACGATGTCCGCTACTCAACCAATTATTTCTAATACTACCAATATTAACTCTTATCAAGACTATCTTGAACAACTACTTATATCCCATCAAGAAACTTTGCACGGAGAAAACCAGTCTTTAATTGTCAGTTTGTCCCAGACAATTACTGAGGTTGATCCTTTATGTATTTTAGAATTTCTAACCTCTGAAAACAACAAAAACTTTTCTCCAGGCGAGGTTTATTTCTATTGGCAAAACCCTGTAAAAGATGAAGCAATTTTAGGCTATGGTGTTACTGAGTCTTGCCAGTTGAATGTAACTAATAGATTCAGTCAATCAAAACAATTTATTAAAGATTGTTTTCAAAAAATAAAAAGAGTTAATCAAGATAACTTTTCCAGTTCCGTTCCTTATATCTTTTGCGGATTTACTTTTTTTTCTGATACAAGCAAATTAGATTTTCCTTTTTCTCCTGCTTTTGCTTTTCTCCCTAGGTTGCAAATTGTTCAAAAAAATGAACAAAATTTATTGTTTTTTAATTTACTCATAAATTCTAGAACAGATATAAAAAAGTTAGTCAGGCAAACCATAGCTAATATTGAATTAATCACTAAAATTCAAGTTAATACTAATTTTAATAAACCAATTCAAAATACTCTTAATCTAACAGCTGATCAAGGAATGAGCCATGATTTTAAATCATCAGTTACTTCAGTATTAAAGTCGATTAAGTCTAATAATTTTCAAAAATTAGTATTGGCTAATGCTTTGGATTTAACTTTTTCTCAAGAATTTTCCATTGTTCACTGTTTAGAGAGATTACGAGTTCATCATCCTAATTGCTATATTTTCGCCATTAATAATGGCAAAAATAATTGTTTTGTTGGTGCGAGTCCTGAACGTTTAATTAGCCTAAAAGACAGCAAATTGTATACAGAGGCTTTGGCTGGTTCTACATCAAGAGGAAATACGAAGCAAGAAGATTATTACTTAGCACAAAACCTCTTAAAAAGTAGTAAAGACAGACGTGAACATCAAGTTGTTATTGAATATATTGTACAGTGTTTGATAAGTTTGGGATTGAGTCCACAAATTTCCCCTTTAAAAATTTTAAAATTAGCTAATATCCAACACCTTTGGACTCCCATATATACCCAATTAAGTCATGATGTTCATCCATTAGATGTGGTGGCCAAATTACATCCCACTCCTGCTGTATCGGGATTTCCCACACAGGTTGCTTGCGAAGAGATTAAACGCTACGAAAGTTTTGAAAGAGGGTTTTATGCAGCACCTTTAGGCTGGATTGATCAGAATGGTAATAGTGAGTTTATCATAGGGATTCGCTCTGCTTTAATTTCTAAAAATCGTGCTAGATTGTACGCAGGAGCAGGAATTGTACAAGGTTCAGAACCAGAAAAAGAGTTAGCAGAAATTCAGTTAAAATTCCAAGCTCTACTCAAAGCACTATCCGACTGCTAAAGTTTAACAACTCAAGGGCATTTATCAAAATGTAAAAGTCGATGTTATATTATGTTTAATACTAGAGTAAAGATCTAACTGCTTATAACCTATGTTAATCGATAGAAATCTCTCTAAATATATCGTCTTCTCTGAAGACAGTATCCTCAACGCACTAAAGAAGATTAGTGATAATAAAAGTCGCATCATCTTCTCTGTCACCGAGTCAGGTGTGTTAGAAGGTGTGTTAACAGATGGTGACTTTCGACGGTGGTTAGTAGAACAAAATACCATCGATCTCAATCAAGCAGTTTCTAATGTTAGTAATAAGCATTTTAAGTATGCTTTATTTGAAGAAGAGCCTGAAAAAATTAATGATTATTTTTCCGAACAAATTGAGTTTATACCTCTTTTGGATACTAATGATCGCTTAGTTGCGATCGCCCATAAAAGACCCCATGAAATTAAGATAGGTGACTTTGTTATTAACGAGGAATCTCCTACTTTCATTATTGCAGAAATTGGTAACAATCATAACGGTAGTTTGGAGTTAGCTAAAAAGTTAATCGATGAGGCTGTATTGGCTGGAGCCAATTGTGCTAAATTCCAACTTAGGAGCTTAAAATCTCTCTATCACAATGCAGGAAATGCCAATGATGCCAGTGAAGATTTAGGGTCACAATATACGTTAGATTTGTTATCTCGTTTCCAACTTTCCGACGAAGAAATGTTAGAAGCTTTTGATTATTGTCAGCAACAAGGTATTTTACCCCTATGTACTCCTTGGGACTTAGATAGTTTAAACGTCCTAGAAAACTATGGAATGGTTGGCTATAAAGTTGCTTCTGCTGACTTAACAAATCATCAGTTATTAAAGGCTTTAGCTAAGACAGGAAAACCTCTAATTTGCTCCACAGGGATGTCCACTGAAGCTGAAATCAGCGAATCAGTTCAACTATTAGAGAAACTAGGCGCAATGTATGTCTTACTACACTGTAATTCTACATACCCTGCACCCTTTAAAGATGTCAATTTAAACTATATTAAACGATTGAAAGAATTAGGGGACTGTCCTGTTGGTTATTCTGGTCACGAGCGAGGTATTAATATAGCGATCGCAGCAGTTTCTAAAGGGGCTAAAGTAATAGAAAAACATTTTACTTTAGACAAATCAATGGAGGGAAATGATCATAAAGTAAGCCTTTTACCGGAAGAATTTAAGGCGATGGTAGAAGGAATTAAACAAGTTGAAGAAGCTTTGGGAACCGAATCGGAAAGAAGATTGAGCCAAGGGGAACTAATGAATAGAGAAACCTTAGCCAAAAGTTTAATTATTAACTGTGAATTGCAGCCAGGAGAAATAATTACTGAAGCAATGATCGAGGTTAAAAGTCCAGGAAAAGGTTTACAACCTAATCGTAAAAAAGAATTGATTGGACAAACAGCTAAAAGAGCTTTTAAAGTAGGTGATTTTTTCTTTGCCAGCGACCTAGAAGAAGCCCAAACTACTGCCAAAAACTATGGATTTGGTCGTCCTTGGGGACTACCAGTTCGTTATCACGATTTCAACAACTTGCTTACAAAATCTAACCCAGACTTACTCGAATTCCACCTCAGTTATAAAGATTTAGAACAGGACATTACTCAGTATTTTGAGAAAACTTATGACCTCGATTATGTAGTACATAGCCCCGAACTATTTGCAGGAGATCATGTTTTGGATTTATGTTCTTTAGATGATAATTATCGTACCCAATCCATCCAAGAATTACAAAGAGTTATTGACATAACAAGACAACTAAAACCATATTTTAAAAAAGCTTTTCGGCCTTTAATTGTTACTAATATTGGGGGCTTTACTTTAGATGAACCTTTACCTATCGAACAGCGTCAAAAATACTACGATTTACTGTTAGATAGCTTATCCAAATTAGATAAAGAGGGAGTCGAAGTAATACCACAGACTATGCCACCTTTTCCCTGGCATTTTGGTGGACAAAGATATCACAATCTATTTGTTGATCCTAAAGACATTGCTGAGTTTTGTTCTCACCACAATTATCGAGTTTGTTTAGATACTTCTCACTCAAAATTAGCTTGTAATCATCACAACTTATCTTTTAAAGGTTTTATTGAACAAGTAGGTCCTTATACTGCCCATCTACACATAGCAGATGCGCAAGGATTAGACGGAGAAGGATTACAAATTGAAGACGGAGATGTTGACTTTCCTGCCTTAGCAGAAGACTTAAAGAAAACCGCCCCTAATGCTTCTTTTATACCTGAAATTTGGCAAGGACATAAAAATGAAGGAGAAGGATTTTGGATAGCATTGGAAAGATTAGAAACCTTTTTTAACTAATACATTACCTATAGAGACGTTTAATTAAACGTCTCTACTTATTTTTTCAGTTACAGAGTACATTAGGAAACATTTAACAATCCAAGGGTTTATAATAAAACAAGATAAAATAGTTAACTGTACTCAACAGGTTTAAGTAATCAAATGTTAGGTAACTTTCAGCAAAGTCAATTACGCATCGCAATTCCTGGAGATCATGATTTAATCGGCGATAGTTTACTAAACAGCAATCAATTGAAAAAATGGTTAATTCCTCAAACTTTATCCTCTGATGTTCCTGATAAATTAACCGCTGGTTCAAGGTTTAGTAGTAAGCTAGGATTAGTCACCATCGAACACTATGTTGAAATTGCCGATGATAACTGTTTAAGGATGATTTTAAAACAAGGAATTGATGGTTATCACGAATGGTTATGGGGTGACGGTTGGGTACAATCTCGTTTAGAAGGCATTTCCTTATTGCCTCTTAACTTGGGTCAAACTTTTAGCTTATTAAAATTGAGATTGTTTTTGATTAGTCAAACAAGAGAAAGTGATAACAAAAACGATGAATAAAAATCTAAAATATTACCTATTAAACTCAGATTGGTTGAGATTTATTTGATTTAAACAATCATGAAACGTCTTCTTTCTCTTTTTTCAGGTTGTGGAGGTATGGACCTTGGATTTGAAGGTAATTTTTGGGTTCACCAAGACTGTATTAATGAGACTATTCATCCCCATTGGATTGTCAAGAAAAAAGAAGTATGGGTACTTTTGAAAAAGACTAATTTTGATATTGTGTTTGCCAATGATATCAAAAAACCTGCTTATAATGCGTGGATGTCTTACTTTGGAAAAAGAAACTTTAGTGGTGTTTTTTATCTAAATAGCTTAGTGGATTTAATTAAGTTATCTGAATCAAAACAATTTAATTTTCCTGAGAATATCGACATTATTACAGGGGGATTTCCTTGTCAAGATTTTAGTATTTCAGGAAAAAGAAAAGGTTGTTTTTCTCATAAGAGTCATACAGGAAGTTATTTACAAGAGGATGAAGATTATCTACAAGAAAACCGAGGAGTTTTATATCAGTGGATGATTAAATTAATTGAAAAAATATATCCTAAAGTTTTTGTTGCTGAAAATGTTAAAGGATTAACTTCTTTATCAATTTCAGAAGAGATTTTTCAAAATTTTAAACAATGTTCTAATCAAGGTTATTTTGTAATTCCTAAAGTTTTATATGCACCCAATTTTGGCATTCCTCAAAGACGAGAAAGACTATTTTTAATTGGTATAAAAAAAGGTGCTTTAAACCTCCACTCTTTACATATATTTCAGGAGGAAGAGCAAAGTAATTTATCATTTAAGCAAAGTTTAGATGTCGATTTTTATCCCATTGAATATTACCCTTTTCCTTCGGTAACTCATGACAGCTTCAAAAATAAAAAAAACTTATTTAATCCAAATCTAAAACCTTACACTACAACAAAAAAGGTACTAGAAAATCTAAATGAACCGGAACAAGAGAAAGAAGATTTATCTCAAACTAAATATTCTAAGGCCAAGTTTTTAGGAAAAGGACAAGGACAAATTGAGATTGACTTAGAGGGATTAAGTCCAACAATTCGAGCAGAACATCATGGTAATATAGAATATCGGAGACTATCAGCAGAGTTAGGTGGTAAATACTTAGATGAATTAAATCAAGGGAAAATTATGAGAAGATTAACCGTAAGAGAATGTGCTAGGATTCAAACTTTTCCCGATGATTTTGCATTCGTTATGGACAAGAAATCAAGTTATCCCCTATCAGCGAGTCAAGGATATAAACTAATTGGCAATGCTGTTCCTCCCTTATTAGCTTATCATATCGCCAAAAGGTTAGAAAATTTATGGGATTGTCTATTTACAGACGATTAAACTAATTCAACATGAGAGTCATCTCCTACCATAAATCTTAAGGCTTTTGGTCGTTGAGGTGCCATTTCTAGTTTTGCCCGTTCTCCAATTAAACTATCAACAATTCTTTGACCTATTTCTAAGATTTGTGCGCCTTCTAATAGGACACTGTGTTCAATGTCTGCATCAACTAAACTACATTGATTACCAATACTAGTATAAGGACCAATAAAACAATTTTCAATATGACAATTCTCACCAATAATAACAGGTCCGCGGATGGTACTATTAATAATGGTTGTGCTTTCTTTTATATTTACTCTGCCACTTACTTTACTATTTTTATCAATATTTCCTGCTTTATTAATGCTCAAATTAGTGTCTAATATAATGCGGTTTGCTTCTAATAAATCATCTTTTTTTCCAGTATCTAACCACCAACCCTGTAGTTGGACAGATTCAACAATTTTGTCGGTATTGATTAGTTCTTGAATAGCATCAGTAATTTCTAATTCTCCCCTAGCTGACGGTTGAATATTATCAATTGCTTCATGAATAGCAGGAGAGAAAAAATAAACCCCAACTAATGCTAAATTTGATGGTGGATCTTTTGGTTTTTCAACTAACTTTAATACCCTTCCTTTTTCATCTACCACGGCTACACCAAAAGCGGTAGGATTAGAAACAGAACGTAACAAAATCAACTCGTCTAAATGCCGGTTTTTAAACTTATCTAAAAAGATAGAGATATCATCTTGAATTAAGTTGTCCCCCAAATACATAATAAAAGGGGAATCTCCTAAAAAGGGTCGTGCTACTTTTACTGCGTGGGCTAACCCTAAAGGCTCATCTTGTACTATATATGTAATGTTAGCTCCAAACTGTTCTCCCGAACCAGTTTCTTTCCTTATTTCTTCTCCTGTTTCGGGACTAATAATAATGCCAATTTCAGTAATTCCTGCTTTAACAATCGACTCAATTCCATACCATAAAATGGGTTTATTTGCAACAGGAACTAATTGTTTTGCACCTGTGTAGGTAAGAGGTCTTAACCTAGTTCCTTTTCCACCAGAAAGAATTAATGCTTTCATAATTTTAATTTATTTTTCATAGAGTTTGGTGAGCATTTGTTTCAGGGAATCACGCCAATAAGGTGCATTATATCCCAACAGGTTCGCCGTTTTTTTTCCAGATAATACTGAATAATGAGGTCGTTTCGCTGGTGTCGGATATTCCGCAGTTATAATCGGATTAACTTGCTGAATATTCAAAGGAAAACCAAGATTTTTAGCTTCTTGAAAAACAGCTATTGCTAAATCATACCAGCTTGCCACACCACTGTTAGTAAAATGATATATTTCTCTAGTTTCTGTTAGGTTAAGGTTGGATAATATTTGGGTTATGGTATTGGCAATATCATAAGACCAAGTGGGACTACCAACCTGATCAGCAACGATACTTAGTTGTTCTTTGTCTTTACCTAAACGTAACATGGTTTTAACAAAGTTGCCTTTACCTTCAGTTCCATAAACCCAAGCTGTTCTTAGAATAACATAGCGATCACCTTTTTTTTCGATTCCTTCTTCTCCTGCTAGTTTAGTTTGTCCATAAACCCCTAGAGGATGAGTTACATCTGTTTCTAAATAAGGAGTATTTTTACCACCATCAAAGACATAATCTGTCGAAATATGCAGTAAAAATGCCCCTATTTTATTAGCTTCTTCCGCTATGATTGTGGGTGCGATACCATTAATGGCAAAAGCTAAATCTGCTTCGTTTTCTGCTTTATCAACTGCCGTATAGGCTGCTGAGTTAACAATAATATTAGGTTGAATTTCTTGGATAACCTTTTTTATATTGTTAGGAGAGGTTAGATCAAGTTGCTGACGATTAACTGCGATAACTTCTCCAATAGAAGTTAGTGTTTGTTTTAATTCTTGACCAACCTGTCCATCACTGCCAGTCAACAATATCTTTTTCATTATATTTATAGGTGGAAAAGCTCTACTTTATTTTACAAGATTAACAGAGAAAAGTAAACTGAAGTAATATTAGTTAAGTTGCCAATAAGAATAAGTTTGTTGATTATCTTCGATGGCTATTGCCCCTAAATAATTCTGTTCGGGAGTCAGATAAAATAAATTATAATTATTCTGATGTAGCTCCGGTAGTTTTATGAATTTTCTAGGTTCTTGTGTGGATATTTCTACTCTGTCTAATCCTCCATTTATACCTTTTCCAATAGCTTTTAGATAGGCTTCTTTTCCTGTCCAAAGTGTAAAGAATTCCTTGTGTTTGTCTGTAGATGGTAACGTAGTGATTTTTTCAGATTCTTTTCTAGTGAAGAAACGTCGAGCTAAATTTTCTGCCTCTGGCATGGGACGTATATATTCGACATCAACCCCAATAAGATTATGACAAGTAATTCCATAAATAGCTATATTTTCTGAATGAGATACGTTGAATTGTAAATCAATGTTGTTGATATTTTTTGATAGTTCTGGCTTACCATAAGCATTGTAGTGGAAGTGTATTGCTTCGGGGGCAATCAATAGATAAAGACTTAAAATTTTTTTTAAGCTACTCCTAGCAAGAATATATCTGTTTTTGTGTTTTTGAAAACGATATTTTTGAGCTTTTATTGTTTCTTCTTCGCTGAGAATTTTATAATTTTCTTCCACTATGATAGATGATTGCTGTAGATTCATTTTCCAAATATGGATTTTTCGAGAATCAATGGTTAGTTTTTCAGGCGGCGATCGCCATATTGTGTCCATAATTTAGGGATAGATAGCAATTATTCTACTGAAATATTATCATGAAATTGACCATTAGTTTGAAGAAATATACAAATTAAAACGAAAGGTTGTTCCTTGATCAACTTCACTTTCTACTTCAATTTTACCCCCTTGTAATTCTACCAAACGACGAGCAATGGCTAGTCCAATACCTGTTCCTCCAGAATAGCGGGAACGGGATTTGTCTGCACGCCAAAATCTTTCAAATATGTAGGGTAAATCTTCTGGTTTAATGCCTATCCCTGTATCAATAATTTCTACCCAAACTTGTCTATTTTTTAAAAAGGCTTTAATAGTAATTGTCCCTTTTTCCGTATAACGTATGGCATTACCAATTAAATTGACCAATATTTGTTCTGTGCGATCTCTATCTGCTAAAACCAGGGGTAATTGTTGAGGACAATCTAATATTATTTTGGGTCCGTCATCCATAATTTGATCGGCGAATCTTTCGACTAAAGAATTTAAAATAGGCATGATATTAATGGGATATAAACTAATAGAGAGATAACCAGCTTCTGCTTTAGAAAGTTCTTGTAAATCGTGTATTAATCTCTCTAATCTTTTAGTTTCTTTAACTAAGTTGAAATAAAGTTCAGGAGAACCTTCAATAGAACCACTTGCTAATTCCTCTAAATACCCTCTCATAATAGTTAAAGGAGTTCGTAATTCGTGGGTCATATCGCTGATTAATTCTCTTCTTCTTTTTTCTACATCTTGTAAACTACTAGCCATAATATTGAAGCTTTTTCCTAGTTGATCCCATTCTGGAATATCACTATTTGGCATTCTTTCTTCCAGATTTCCCTGAGCTAATTTTTGGGTAATTTCTTTCATTTGATTGAGAGGTTTCATAGTACGACGAGAGACAATATAACTAACACCTCCAGCTGCACTGACTCCAAAAATAACCGACCAAAATGCACTATTATTCCAGGCAGTTTCAAATCCTCTAACTAAATAAGTTCTAGCAGAACGAACAGTAAAAAATCCTTGTTGTTCTAGTTTTTCTAAGCGAACAATAAACATCTTAGGTGAGGAAAATTTAGCTATGCCAATAAAACTTCCTAAACCCACAAACATAACTAAAAGATGAGACAAAAATAATCGAGTTCCTAAACTTGGTTTAGACATTCTTGATGATAACTAATTTGATTTAATCTTATAAAGGCTAACTAATTTAGCAATGACAACTGCAGGGTAGATTTGTCCAAGTAAAGCTTCTGCATTAGTTAAAATCATTGCAAAGGCATTATTGGGTGTAATATCACCATAACCTAAAGTGGTTAAAGTGGTAAAACTAAAATAAAATAGAGAAGCACTACTGACTCCTTCGGGAATAGATAAAGCATCAACATCAAAAGATATGACAACTTGATAAAGGAAAAACCACAAAATACCTAAAAGTAGGTAAATACAAATCCCTCCACGAATAACATCTAAGTTTACCTCTTCTTCGTTATAAATCCTGGAACTAATTGTAATAATAACTAGCAAGATAAAAATACTGTAGAAACTATGAGAAACTAAAGAGCTAGCCTCAGTTAAATAAACGGAATTAGGAAAAACAATAATATCAGCAATAAACCCAAAACCAGCGATGTATCGAAACAACAACATTATCTTTTTAGGGAAAGCTAAAGTATTTAAACCTAGCAATAAGGTAATCAGAAAAACGAAACTTACTACTAAGTTAAGATTCCGATCTAAAGAAGCGAAAGGAACCAAAAAAAAGACAATTATTAAATCAACAAATAGTCTAGTGTAGCCAGTAGTAGTAGAGTATATTTTTGGAGATACATTCATTATCTTCATAGGTTTATTTTAGATGATTTTACAGTTCAAAAATCAAGATTCTTTATGTTCATAAAGACTAACTAATTTAGCAATAACAACCGCAGGATAAATTTGTCCCACTAGAGCCTCTGCATTAGCAAAAGTCATGGCAAAAGCATTTTTAGGCAGGATATCCCCATAACCCAATGTAGTCAAAGTAGTAAAACTAAAATAGAACAGAGAATTCTGAGTTATGTTTTCAGGAAAATAGAAAGCATTACCATCAAAAAAAATAAGTATTTTATAAAAGAAAAACCAAAGAATACCTAAAAGGAGATAAATACAAACTCCACCTCGAACAACATTTAAATTAACCTTTTCCTCCCGAGAAATTCTCGAGCCGATCGCTAGAATGACCAAGCCGAAAAAAATACTATTAAAAGAATAAGACATCAAAGAAGAGAGAGTTGTTAAATACTCAGAATTGGGGAAAATTACGACATCAGAAATAAACGCTAAACTAGCAAAAATACGAAATAAAAAAAGACTTCTTTTTGAAAAAGCCAAAGTGTTTAAACCAAGCAATAAAGTAACAAGAAAACAAAAACTAACTAATATACTAAGGTAACGATGAAGAGAAGCAAAAGGTAATAACAAAAATAGTACAATGAGGTCAAAAAACAAGTATTTGTAGCCATCCGTCGTAGAATAAATTCGAGAGGTGGTATTCATCATTATGAGCGATTAAATAGAGAAAAGGATCGGATTAATGATAGCCCTAGAAGCATACTTAAAGAAATATTTTGAAACAAATTATTTAATCTGGCTATCTTTTAGCAAAATATCTGTTAGACTAATCGGGATTACATCTCAAATCATAACAAACTCCTATTGTCCGCCATTCCTTCTCTAAATAAGGATTATGCTACTGTCCCTATCAAACGCCTTTATTAAAAGACCCGTTTTAAGTACCGTTTGTACCATCGTTATTATTCTCTTAGGAACCATCTCTATGGCTGTTTTGCCATTGGATAAGTTACCAGAGATCGCCCCAAAAAAAGTTGCTGTTACCGCTAACTACATCGGTGCCGACGCTAAAACAACAGAAGACAACGTTACCACCGTATTAGAACGAGAAATCAACGGAACCGAACAAGTACGCTGGATTGACTCCTTTACCGATAACACAGGTAATGTTACCGTCAACGTCACTTTTCCAACGGAAACGGACCGAAATACAGCGCAAGTTTTAGTCCAAAATAAAGTATCTCAGGCCTCCTCAGACTTACCCTCTGTGGTAAACCAAGCCGGGGTAAAAACCGATAAACAATCTCCCAGTATTACCTTAATTTACGCTTTTTACTCCGAAAAAGGTCCCGATGGGGAATATCTCTACGATAAGACCTTCATGTATAACTACGTCGATCGCTACGTCTGGAACGAGATGAAAGGGTTGCCAGGTGTAGGTTCGGTAAGTTTGTTTGGGGGGGCAAAATATGCCATGAGAATATGGCTAGACCCCGATAAACTGGCAGCTAGGGACCTGACGGCCATCGATGTAATCAATGTTATCAACGAACAAAACTTTGATACCGGTGTAGGGAGAATAGGACAGCAACCGGCCCCCCCTGGACAACAATTTGAGATACCTTTGCGGGCCCAAGGACGGTTTAGAAACGTTGCTGAAGCCGAAGAGATGGTGGTCAAAGTGGGAGAGGATGGCACTTTGATCCGTATTAAGGACGTGGGACGGGCCGAATTAGGGATGGAAAACTATGACACCTTAGTGGATGTAAACGGCAACCCAGGAGTAGCTTTTTTAATCTATCAGTTACCAGGTAGTAACGCCCTGGAAACCGCAGAAGCAGCCAAGGCAAAAATGGCTGAGTTAGAACCCAGTTTTCCCCCAGGTTTAAAAGTAGTTATTGGTTTAGATAATACCCTCTTTGTTAACGCCTCTATTCAAGATTTAGCAGTTACCCTCTTACAAGCGATCGCTTTAGTTGTCTTAGTAATCTTCGTCTTCCTGCAAGACTGGCGAACAACAATTATTCCCGGTATTGCTATCCCTGTGGCGTTGGTAGGGGCAATGATCGGTTTAAATGCCTTTGGGTTCACCCTCAACCAGTTAAGTCTCTTCGCTTGTGTATTAGCAACGGGTTTGGTAGTGGACGATGGCATCGTTATTGTAGAAGCAGTTTCCAGTAAGTTAGCCCAAGGAATGCGTCCCACTCAAGCAGCAATGGACTCCATGGACGAACTATTTGGAGCAACCATCGCCACATCCGTAGTATTAATGGCGGTATTTATCCCCGTGTGCTTCTTCCCCGGAACCACAGGGATCGTTTATCGGCAGTTTGCCTTAACTATCATTTTTGCCGTTCTATTTTCCACTTTCAACGCCTTAACCTTCTCCCCCACCATGTCGGCCATTTTATTGGGGCCACCGGAAGAGAAACATGGGCCACTGGCCGTATTTTTTAACGGTTTTAACCGAGTTTTTAACCTTATTCAAGCGGCTTATGGTAAGTTTATTCGCTTTTTAACCCATATTCGTATTATAGTCATGGCCTTGTTCATCGCTGGTTTACTAGCCACCGGTTGGATATACACCACCATGCCATCTGGGTTCATTCCAGCAGAAGATCAAGGTTACTTTTTCGGCATTACAGAAGCACCACCCGGGGTATCTCTCAACTATACCTACGCCATCGACCAACAAACCACCAGAATTATCCAAAATATGCCCAACGCCGATCAAGTGTTGGACCATACCGTAAGCTTGACAGGGTTCTCTTTTGAAGGAAGAAACGCGAATAAATCTATTACCTTCATTAAGCTTAAACCTTGGGAAGAACGCCCCGGTCCCCAAAAATCAGCCTTTGGTATTATTCAATATCTCAACAGAACCTTTGCCCAAGAAGTAACAGGAGCAAGGGTAATCGCCTCTAATGCACCGGCCGTAGATGGTTTGAGTAACTTCTCTGGTTCAGAAATGTTCATCCAAGACCGTCAGTTAAAAGGTATGCCCGTATTAATTGATAACGTAAGAAAGATGATGGTTGCAGCCAACCAACGGGATGAGATCGGGGTTATCTTTACCACCTTCACCTTTGACAGTCCTTTAACCACAATGGAAATAGATCGGGCAAAGGCAAAAGCCCAAGATGTGCCAGTGGATGACGTTTTGAGAACCTTGCAGACCTATATTGGGTCTAACTATGTTAATCAATTTGTCTTTGAAGGTCGTCTTTATCGAGTTTACGCCCAAGCAGAAGCCGAAGATCGGGCGAACCCTCAAGATATTGGTGAGTTATATGTGAGATCCCGTCAAGGGGCAATGATCCAACTGAGTAACATCGTCAAAAAAACCCCTACAACCTATCCCCCCATTCTCACCCGTTACAAAACCTATCCTGCTGTTAAATTAATCGTTTCACCGGCGCCTGGTTACAGTTCTGGTCAGGTGATCAAAACAATGGAAGAGGTTGCTAATGAGACCTTACAGCCCGGTTTTGGTTACGAATGGACTAATACCGCAGCCGAGGAAAAAAGCTCTGGAGGGGCAGCCCCCATCGTGTTTGGGTTAGCTTTTGTCATGGTATTCCTGGTATTAGCTGCGCAATACGAAAGCTACATTGATCCCACCATCATCCTCTTAACTGTTCCATTAGCTATTTTAGGGGCGTTGGGAATGATTTGGTTACGGGTTACTTTTGTGCAAACGGCACCCTTTAACCCAGGTAACGGCATCTGGCCGGTGTTGAACAATAATATGTACGCCCAAGTAGCGTTAGTAATGTTAATTGGTTTAGCGGCCAAAAACGCCATTTTAATCGTAGAATTTGCTAACCAGTCCCGTGATCTAGGGATGAGTATCACCAAAGCAGCCATTAACGCCGCTGAACAACGGTTACGTCCCATCTTAATGACCGCAGTTTCCTCCTTAGTAGGTTTTGCCCCCCTATTAAGTGCTTCCAGTGTAGGTGCCGTCAGTCGTTGGTCACTAGGAACCGCTATTTTCGGAGGTTTAGCCTTAGCAACGGTGTTAAGTTTGGTGTTGGTTCCCATTTTGTATATCGTTATCAAGAACTTTGAAAAATATATCCTTGGTGGTGACGACGGAACTCCCCCTGGAAGTTCTGAGAATGGTAGTGGAAACGGCAATAAGCCCTCTCCTACCGCACCAGAAGAGGAAAAAACCCCCGTTTATCGCGCCTCTACTCAAGGGGAGTAGTTCAGAGATGTTCACCAGAGAAATAACTAAATTCTCTCGCATTACAAAAATTAGCAATTAACCGTTTCATAAAAGCCCATGACAGCAACTCTATCCCTTATCAACAATAGTTTACAGTGGTGCCATCCCTATTTGGTTGCTACTGCCACAGAAGGAGAAAATTACGGAAAAGCTCTAGCTGTCTCTCTATCTTTAGTCAGTCTCTCTATCTATATATTTAGTCGTTTTTTTGAAGAAATAGCGGCCAGACTAGCTTTACCATCTGTGCTTGGTAATTTAGTCGCCGGTGTGGTAATTGGGGTTTCAGGACTACATCTTGTGGTGTTGGATGGAGGAGAAATTAATCCCTCTTTAAGCCATTTAATTGAGATTCTCTCCAATAGTACCCCAGAGCAAGTTCAGGCCGTTTTTGATGGACCTGTTCCCTTGATAATCGACGAATACGCCGAATTTGGGGTTGGGGTTTTATTATTCCTTATTGGTTTAGAATCTGACCTAACGGAATTGCTAAAGGTGGGTTTTCAATCCGCCAGTGTTGCTATTGTAGGAGTAATCCTGCCTTTTGTTTTGGGATTTATGGGGCTAACTTATATTTTTCACGTTCCCACCCTACCGGCACTATTTGCCGGTGCAGCTTTAACTGCCACCAGTATTGGTATAACGGCTAAAGTAATGCAAGATATTGGGGTTCTCAAATCCAAAGAAGGTCAAATCATTTTAGGAGCAGCCATCCTCGACGATATTTTAGGTATTGTTATCCTCGCAGTAGTCATCAGCATTGTGGACACAGGGGAAGTTGATGTGATTAAAGCTGCCAAACTCATTCTCATTGCCGCCACGTTCATGATAAGTGCTGTGGTCATGAATCGGTTTTTCGCCTCCTGGTTTGTCACTCAGTTAGAGAAATTAAAGTCCCCCAACAGAGGAATGAGCTATTTTATCCTGTTTATTTTACTCAGTTTTATCGCAGGGATTATTGGTTTAGAACCCATTCTGGGAGCTTTTGCCGCAGGATTAATCTTAGGGGGAACCGAAGCACGAGAAAGATTAATCAACGGTATTGGTGTTCTTTCTGTGGTCTTTTCCACGGTATTTTTTGTCTCCATTGGCGCAAAAACAGATCTCAGTGTTCTTAACCCTTCGGTGCCGGCTAACCAAGAGGGTCTAATCATAGCTGGTTTCCTGATTGTTGTAGCCATTGTGGGCAAGGTAACAGCAGGATTCTTTGCTTTTTCCGATGAAAAAATTAATAATCTAGGGATCGGTACTGGAATGATTCCTCGTGGAGAAGTAGGGTTAGTTTTTGCAGGATTAGGAGCAGCAACTGGTGCTTTACCTCCTTCTATTGATGTGGCTATTGTTTTGATGGTTATTGGCACTACTTTTTTAGCTCCTCCTCTATTAAGATTGGTCTTCGATACATCTCAGTCACCAGAAACCCTAGTTAAATCAGATCCCGATGGCTCTGTTTAAAGATAAGATTAATATTATGGAAATGAATAACTAAAACTAAAGAAATAGTTAAGTTTTAAACTCTCATGCTTATATAAAACGGGGTTAATCAAAAATGTTTAAAAATTGGACGTTTAATGATTTGATGAATCACATTCTTTTTGTCGGGACAATCATTTTATTAATTTATTCTTTTCTTTAATCAAGGAGGCAGAAACCATGAACATTAGAAAGGTTATGTTTGCTGGCATCGTAACCGCTTTAATTGGTGCTATGTTCGGTTTAGCTGTGACTAAAATAGCGCAGCGAGAACAGCGCAGAAAAATATTAGTTGTGAGTGGTGCAACTTTAGGGTTTGTTATTGGTATATTTCAAGAGTCTGTTCAACAACAAAAGAAAATACGAGATGACGACTACGGTGATATTAATTCTTGGAAGTAATGTCCATTCTAGGAACTTTTAGAACCTGAAAATTAATTTTTTTGTTTCTACGCTTTATTTTGTACTTTCGGAGACAATATCTCTTACCAACATAAGGGAAACCTTAGCTGGTTACATCCATGCGTTAGGAATCGTTGAACTCAAAAGCGACTATAATCAGAATGCTACAAGTATTCCTAATTCTCTCCCAGAAAAGATTAAGTAAATCACAATGATGCTTAGTATTAGTAAAAAAATGTATTAGTTTATGTGAAAGAATTGACAGAATCACTATTAATTATCTACAATAATAGATTGTGTGAACTCTAGCTACTTGAAAAAATCTTGGCTAACGTAATTGTAATCGGCGCTCAATGGGGCGACGAAGGAAAAGGTAAAATCACCGATCTGTTGAGTCGTTTAGCGGATGTGGTGGTACGACCCCAAGGAGGGGTTAATGCTGGTCATACCATAGTTGTGCAGGGACAAACCTTTAAACTACATCTAATCCCTTCAGGGATTCTATATCCTGACACAGAATGTATTATTGGTTCCGGGACAGTCATCGATCCCAAAGTGTTACTCGAAGAATTAGACCAACTTCACACCCTCAATGTGGCAACTGATAACCTCTTTATTTCCCAAACAGCCCACGTTACAATGCCCTATCACCGTCTGTTCGATGAAGCATCCGAACAAAAACGGGGAAAAAAGAAAATTGGCACCACAGGGCGCGGCATTGGTCCAACCTACGCTGATAAATCAGAAAGGACGGGGATTCGGGTGGTTGATTTAATGAACCCAGATGAACTGCAAGAAAAATTAGAATGGACAATTAATTATAAAAACGTTATTTTAGAAAAGCTATATGATCTCGATCCCTTAGATCCAAAAGCTGTTATCGAAGAATATATAGGTTACGCAGAAAAACTCAAACCTTATGTGGTTGATAGTTCTCTAAAAATTTACGAAGCTATCCAACAGAAAAAGAACATTCTGTTTGAGGGGGCGCAGGGTACTCTCCTAGATTTAGATCACGGTACTTATCCCTATGTTACCTCTTCTAATCCCATTGCAGGGGGTGCCTGTGTGGGGTCAGGTATTGGCCCAACCGTAGTGGATAGGGTAATTGGAGTAGCCAAAGCTTATACCACCCGTGTCGGAGAGGGTCCATTTCCCACGGAATTACACGGAGAAACAGGGAAACAATTATGCGAGCGCGGGGCAGAATTTGGTACCACCACCGGCCGTCGTCGCCGATGTGGTTGGTTTGATGCGGTAATCGGCCGCTATGCAGTACGAGTTAACGGTTTAGATTGTTTAGCTATCACCAAACTAGATGTACTCGATGAGTTAGCTGAGATTAAAGTTTGTGTAGCTTACGATTTAGACGGTCAAACCTGTCACAATTTCCCTGGTAACGCCAGCGAATTTGCCCGTTGTAACCCGATCTACAAAACCCTACCAGGATGGCAAAAATCAACGGAAAACTGTCGTAATTTAGAAGATTTACCCCAAGAAGCCCGAGACTATCTTAAATTCCTAGCAGAATTAATGGAAGTCCCCATTGCGATCGTTTCCTTGGGAGCGAGTCGAGATCAAACGATCATCGTTGAAGATCCCATTCACGGGCCCAAACGCGCCCTACTTCATGAAAATGGTGATCCTATCACCACCCATAAATAATTTAACTAGCACACGAGTAATTCTTATGTCTCTATCTATTGAATGTCAAAAACGTCCCGAAAATATCAAACCCAATGCTTTACGTCGTGAAGGATTGACTCCTGCTACCTTATACGGTCATGATGGCACAGAATCCATGCAATTAGCGGTCAATACAAAGGAAGTCGCTTTAATGCTTAGAGGGGTAACAGTAAATGAAACTGTAATCGATATTAACATCCCTGATTTATCTTGGAATGGTCAAGCAGTAATCAAGGAAATACAGGCACATCCTTGGAAACGGAGTCTCATCCATCTTAGCTTTTGTTATGTGAAACCTTCGGCTTAATGACCAATATTTTAATTTCTAGGGGTTAACAACGGTTAACCTCTTTTTTATAACTGTAATCATATCCAAAATGCAAAGCTCGCCAAACTCATGAACAAGACAGGGACTAACCATTTTAAAACATCGTCTAAATACAAAGCTAACTCCAAATACCCTTCGGCAACTAAGTTAATACTGGTAACTGATTCTACTAAAGCCAAAAAAACTAATAACATCGATCCCACAATAACCTTATCTTCTGCGGTAAGATAATTCATTTTCGGCAGTTCTTGTCTTAAGATAAACTGATAAGTAATCAGGCTGACCATTGTAGCAGTTGCTAGGGTAATTTGCGGGATAATCTGTGTCGGTTCTAACCAGAAAACTAAATCCGACATGAGAACAATTAAAGCTACAGGAAACAGTACCCGCCAAGCATAAAAACTGGAGTGTCTTTTTACTTTTATTTGATAGTCAAATCTCGCATAATCTTGCTGTTCTGGTTGTAAATAGTGGGCATGACTGTGGGTACTTATTTCCTCAATTGACCAATTAACTAGAGAAATTTCTGGACTGATTCCGTTGAGTTCTTCTGCTTCAATAAAATGGATTTCTTCGGGGGAATGACTAAAAGATATTAGTTCAATTTTAATAATTTGCTCATCAAAAGGAAAACGCTTTAAGTCAAGAGTAGTTGCTAATTTACCGTAATACCTTTGCCGATAAGTTACAATTCCTTGAGAATTTATGTGGGCAAGAAGCTTCTCAAAAAGTCTGGGGGGACTCGCCGAAAGTTAGGGGACAAAGAT
>NZ_JARVCN010000392.1:0-25191 GCF_038442745.1 Crocosphaera sp. Alani8 | reverse complement strand
TTAGTCTAGATTTACTATTCTTTCATTTTCTCACACCTCATTCCTGATTGCTATACAAAAGATTATTGTCAAGTTAGTGCTAATACTTCAGGTCAGAACGGAATATCTTCAACTAATAATAATCAAGAATCTAATGTACTCTCAGAAGCAACCACTCAAAATTCAACTCAAACGATGCTAATTCCTAATATTTTAAATATTGCTATCAACCTATTTTTTGTTTATTTTGCCCTGAGTATTGTTCTTTCAGCTTTACAAGAACAAGTGGTTGCTTTATTGGCACTTAGAGCAAAAAATTTAAAGTCTAGCATTCGAACATTATTGGGAGATACAGAAGAGGATAAAGACACAAGTGTCACGGGAGTATCCCAATTTTACACGTTAGCTTTTCTAAGAGGTGCTGAAAGCCTTAGGTCATTATCATTTTTTAGGATGATTCTTTTATACAAATGGTATGCTCCTCCTGTCACTAATAAATTCTATGAAAACCCGCTAATTAAATCCTTCAATCAACAAGGTAATAAATGGCTAAAACAATTTTTGAAGGGTTGGAACTCTGTCGGACCTTCCTATCTAAACGCTGAGGCATTTTCCGATATTTTACTAGAAGTTTTAAGAAAAGATTACGGTCTGAATTTTGAAACCGGGAATAACTCTCTAGATAATGTTATTAAAGAACTCGAAGACTCCTTGAATAAAGATACACAAAGTAAAAATAAAAATTTATCGAAACTACCCAAAGAGTTGCGAGAAAATCTTTCTGCTTTAGCCCGTAAAACGAAATATAAAGCAAAAAATGGAGAAGCAACAATCAAAGAATTTCGAGCAAATATTGCAGTATGGTACAACGAATCTATGGACCGTGCAACAGGTGTTTATAAAAGAAATACATTTGGACTTTCCTTTATTCTGGGACTGGTCATTGCTGTTGCTTGGAATATTGACACTGTTCATATTGTTAATCAACTTTACAACGATCCTGCATTGAATAAAACCTTGAGCGGTTTTGTAGAACAAAGAATCTCGTCAGTACAAACTGAATGTGAAAACTCAGAAAAAAGTCAATGTATCGAAAAGTTTAAAGAAATTGATGTTAATCAAATTCGTTCTTTTCCTATTGGTTGGGAAAGCAAAGCTAATCTTACTGAATCACAGATAAGTAATAGTTTTACCGTGCCTATTACTAATGATATACTTTATCTAAAACGAACTCAGTCGCGAAAACTAGCAATTGCGGGTTGGGTTCTGACAGCATTTGCTCTAGCACAGGGCGCACCTTTCTGGTTTGATTTATTGAATAAAGTTGTTGAAGTGCGTTCTTCTGGTCAACGTTACGATTCAAAGAATGATCCGAAAAAAGAAAATAAACAACAAAACTAAGTTAGGATTTAGGAGTTAAATCTTTTTTGAGGAGATAATACGGTACTTTGCGAGTTATTAAAGTACATTCCACACCTGCCTCCTCACTCCTGACTACTGTGCGACAGCGCCGGAACGGAGTTAGGAACTCCTGACTCCTAAAACTAGAAAAATTTGTACCTCACAAGTATGGGAACTGCTATAGCTTTTCTGGGACTCATGAGGCACACCTAATAGCAAATCCGCTTAATTAATAAACGTTAAAATTCCTACTATAATAGTTGATTAAGCTGGTGCAGTCTTCAAAGGAAAAGCAACGGAAAAATGAGTCAATATAGAGATGACCTGACAAATAACCCCCAACCCCAAGAACCAATCGATCCCCCTTTAAACGTCGAAGAGGCATCACCTGGAATTCTCAGACGCTTTGCTCCCAAAAGAAACTTCGATCGCTCCGTCATGTTGCAACAAACCCCCTTCTGGTCACGAGCCGTAGTGGGTGCCATTGTCACTGTAACAACTGCAGGACTAATCTGGGCAAATGTAGCCAAAATTGAGCAATCAATACCAGCAAAAGGACAATTAAAGCCCCAAGGGAGTGTTAAAGAGGTTCAAGCACCGGTTAGTGGTGTGGTAGAAGAAGTTTATGTCGAAGAAGGAGATCAAGTTGAACAAGATCAAGTGCTTTTGAAACTAGACTCCACCGCATCGTTTGCGGAGTTAGCCTCCTTAAAGAAAATTCTGCAAAACTTGCAACAAGAAAATAAATTCTACCAAACCCTAATCCAACAATCCCTAGACGCTTACCAGGTTGAAGCAGCGATCGCACGGCTAAAACTATCACCAACCGTTGCAGACTTAGCCCGTAGTAGAACAACTTTAGTCAGCGAGAATCGTCTCTTTCAAGGAATCTTTGCAGGATTAGTAAACGAAGGTGCAGTAACCCCAAACCTAACTGTACAAGAGCTTGCCAGGCTACAAGCCACAAGAACAGAAGTTATCTCTAGAGCTAGGTCCGCCCAGATAGAAGTGCAAAAATTGCAGAAGCAACTCAACCAAAATCAAGTTAAACTAACCGAAGCTGAAGTCCAACTAGCTAAAGATCAGCAGGTATTAGAAAACATAGATGTTCGCAACCAAATGGCACAAGCTCGAGCCCGTGAAAGTTTAGAAATCGAACAAGAAATGTTAAAGGACGTTACTCCCCTACTGGAAGAGGGAGCGATCGCCCAAATGCAAATCAAACAGCAAGAACAGCAAGTTAACGATCGCTACGCTGCCCTAGTAGAGAGTAGGGGCAATGGTGCGATCGAGTATGAACGTCAGCAGCAACAAATAGAAAATCGTCTAGCAGAAATCGACCAACTAGCCGAAGAACAACAGAGATTACAACTGGCTATTAGCCAAGCTCAAGTGCAACTAACCAACACTACTGCCTTAGCAGAACGGGAAATTAGGGATAAAATAGCCAGTAACAACCAAAGAATTGCCGATATTGACAGTCAACTTACCAAAAACGTTGTAGAAAACGAAAAACGCATCGCCGAACTCGATAGTCAAGTGAGTGGGGTTCAAGTAACCCTAAAATACCAAGAACTGCGATCGCCCGTTGCGGGAACGGTTTTTGACCTACAAGCTACTCCCGGATATGTGCCACCCCCATCCCAAACAGAAGCCCTCCTAAAAATTGTCCCCGATGATTTCTTAGTAGCTGAAGTAAATGTCACCAACCAAGACATCGGTTTTGTCCGCGAAGGCATGAAAAGCGATATTAGAATCGACTCCTTCCCCTTTAGCGAATTTGGTGATATCAAAGGAGAAGTAATCTCCATCGGTTCTGATGCTTTGCCCCCGGATGAAATTGATAACTATTACCGTTTTCCCGTAAAAGTGAAACTAGACACCCAGTTACTGGAAACCGACGGCAGGGAAATTCCCCTACAATCAGGAATGTCAGTCAGTGTCAACATAAAAGTGAGGGAAGATCGCACCGTTATGAGTTTGCTTACCGAATTATTTACTAAAAAAATAGAAAGTCTCAAACAGGTGCGTTAGCATAGAAGAAGGTAAGTAAAAATTGACCACAAATAATTATTAATCCACTAACGAATTAACTCCTCCCATTGAGACGATAGACGTTAGAAAAATAACTCGCGTATGAAAAACCATAACCAAAGGATAGAACCGACTCGGTTAGTCGTAATTGATCCCAGTGTAGACTCTCCTCAACAGCTGATAACAGGAGTAACAGAAGGAACCTCTACCCTGGTTCTTAACCCTCAGCAAAATAGCATCCAACAGATTACCGAGGCGTTAAAAAAACAACCAAATATTACCAGTCTTCACCTTGTATCTCATGGAAGTCCTGGTTCCTTGTACCTTGGTGAACAACAACTAGGTTTAGGTACATTAGCAGAATATGAAACTGCCCTAAAACAATGGGCAAAGACAGTCACCTCCGTTGTTCTCTATGGATGTCAGGTGGCAGCAGGAAACATCGGGCAAGAATTTTTGAGCCGTTGGCACCAACTAACAGGAACCGCTTTAACAGCATCCACCAAACGAGTTGGTAATCCCCACAAAGGAGGCAGTTGGCAACTAGACTATCGACTGGGGAATGTATTTGAAAGTTTGGCCTTAAGCCCCTTAGTTCAAGAAGCTTACAGGGGAACTTTTGACCCCACCATTCGTTTAGTAGCACCCACAACAATCCTCATCGAAGAAGAAGGAACCATACTCACTTTTCGCTTCGAGCTAAGTGAACCCCCTCCTGAGGGGGGTGTAACCGTTACAGTTGCAGGTGACGTTCCCGAAAATTTGAATCAACTCACTGTCTTCGATATAACCGTAGTCGGTGGAGATTTTCCAGTACCTGACTTCGACAATACAGCGTTTAGCTTCAATATTACTGAACAGATCGCTACCATCAGTTCTCCCATTTTTATGGATGGGATTGCGGAAGCACCTCAGGATGTTATTTATACCTTACAACAAGGAGACGGCTACACAGTAGATTCCAGCGCCAGTTCAATCACCATTACTTTTGTCGATACCCGTGATGACTTAGATCCCACAGATCCTACAGATCCCACAGATCCCACAGATCCCACAGATCCCACAGATCCTACAGATCCCACAAATCCCACAGATCCCACAAATCCCACAGATCCCACAGATCCTACAGATCCTACAGATCCTACAGATCCCACAGATCCTACAGATCCCACAGATCCTACAGATCCTGACCGTAACCCATCGGTTGAATTAAGCGGTAGTCCACAACTGCTAGTTGAAACAGAACAAACCACTGCAGTTCTCACTTTGACCTTAGACCAAAACCCCTCAGAAGAAGGTCTAGTAGTCTTTATTAGTACGAACTTGAGTAATAGACTAGAGGAATTTAATCTCGCTCAGGCAACCGTTACGGGGGGTAATTCCTTAGTTTTTGACGAAGATCGTGGGGGTTTTTCTCTAACCGTAACCGAACCAACCGCAACCATTAGCCTCCCTGTACTCAACGATGGCATCGAAGAAGGGTTAGAGTCCTTAAGTTTTACCTTAGAACCAGAAGAAACTTACGTAGTTGATCCAGTAGCCAACTCCGCTACCTTTTCCCTCGTAGATACCTCCATATTGCCCCTAGAACTGGACACACAAGCCAATACATTACAGTTTGTGGGATCTCCTCTACAAACCATCAACGCCAAATTTAGTCTTGTGGGGGGGAATTTAGCCAGGGCGATCGAAGTAGGAATATTCGAGGTGGACGACGATCAAGGAGGGTTTGATACAGATGGAGATGGGGTTGCGGATGTTAGACCAGGAGACGACAACTATCAAAACGTCGCCCTCGGCCGAGCAAGACCCCTTTTTGCTCAGTTACCAAATAATGTTTTTGGTAATCCCACCCAAACGTTATCAGACTTCTCGGGAAACCAACGGATAGGCTTTTACGCCGTTTTGAATGACACAACACAAGGGATTATTAGTGGTACCGGTATTACCAGTGAAAATATGCCCGAAAGTCGAGTGGTGTTTGCTACACCCTCAGCTAACAATGGATTTAATCCAGTGCGAACTGCTTCAGAAAACGGCTCGAATCAATTACAACTAGATTTCGAGCTTTCTGAGGAAAACGGCGAAAACTTTGACGATCTTAGCCTCAGTATCGAAGTCACAGAGGATGAGTCTCCCCGAAATCTTTCCTTAGAAGACGATACATCAGGGGAGGCGTTAGACCTACGCAATGCAGATTTTGATAGGGACGGTACCATTGATGACAATATCGTGGTGCAATTCACAGTCAACGCCGATGGGGTTTACGATAACTTTATCGGCCTCTACGAAGTGGATGATACATCAGGAACAATTAACGGAATCGCTCCAGGTGCGCCAGGGTACGCAGCAGAAGCTATCAGAAACAGGGTACTAGGGTTCCAAGGAAGCGGTAGCGGTAGCGTCACTTTATCGAGCAACGACCGAAAAATATTGGCTCCTTTTTTGATTACTAACGGAACTGTTGATAGTTTTTTAGCTGATAATATTAATAACGACCCCATATTAGAGCCGATCGCCTACTTTAATTATCGTCTGGCCAACCCGGATCAAGTAGACCATATAATCGGCATCGATAGTCAAACTATCGGGTTTGAAGAATTCTTCAACCTAGGGGACAAAGACTTCAACGACGCGATCGCGAGGATTGATATTTCAACATGAACATTCTAGAAACCCTTAACATGGCTGTGGCGACTTTGTTAATCAACAAACAACGAAGTGCGCTCACCATGTTAGGGATAATTATTGGTAGTGCTTCGGTTATTTCTATTGTGGGAGTTGGTCAAGCTGGTCAAAAATTGGCTCTAGAACAGTTAAACTCCTTGGGTCCAAATGTGCTGTTTATCAACCCGGGATCAAAGGATACTCGAAACATGAGTATAGAACCGCCTAAAACTCTGGTTCTCGAAGACGCTAATGCCATTGCATCTCAAGTGCCGGCGGTGGCTAAAGTGGCTCCTCAGCTAAATTTAAGGGATATAATGAGCTATCGGGGTCGAAATGCCATCGAGTTAGTTTTTGGGGTAACCCCCGACTTTTTGGCTGTGAGAAACTACGAAATAGCAGAAGGACGGTTTTTATCTGATTCGGATCTTAAACGGAATAGTCGTGTTGTTGTCTTGGGACCGGATTTAAAAGAACGACTGTTTGAGGAAGAAAACGCTGTTGGGAAACAAATTCGCATTAAGCAAGAGATTTTTGAAGTTATTGGTATTATGAAGGCCAAAGGGTCTTTTCTTAACACTAATCAGGATCTGGTTGCCTATGTTCCCATCACTACTATGGCCAATCAGTTGGTGGGGAGAAACTCTCCTTACGGAACCCAAGTAACCTTTATTGCTGTGTCTGCAAGAGATCCTGATAGTATTAAAGCTGCTCGTTTTCAGATCGAAAATTTATTACGACTACGGCATAAAATTACAGGAGAAGACGATTTTAATGTGGAAACCCAAAAAGATATTTTACAAATTGTTGACCAAATCACCACAGCATTGATTTTGATGCTATCTGTAATTGCTGGAATCTCTTTGTTGGTAGGAGGGATCGGTATTATGAATATTATGTTAGTCTCGATTACAGAACGCACCCAAGAAATCGGCTTACGGAAAGCGATCGGTGCGACTCAAAAGGACATTTTACAGCAATTTCTGGTTGAAGCTTTGATTCTTTCTGTGGTGGGAGGAGCTTTTGGTATTGTACTCGGTGGCGGTTTAATCACAGTTATCGGTGTCGTCTCTCCCCTCTCACCCTATTTGTCACCCCTAGCTGTTATCGTAGCAGTAGGGACTTCTAGTGCGATCGGGTTATTTTTTGGGGTGTTTCCTGCCAAACAAGCGGCAGCTTTAGAACCTATTGTTGCTTTAAAGAGAAATTAACCACAATGTTAGTCATTCAGGAATTAAATAAAACTTACAATAACGGCATTAGAGCCATAGAAAATATCTCTTTAACCATAGAACCTGGAATTTTTGGGTTATTAGGTCCCAATGGTGCGGGAAAGTCCAGTTTGATGCGGACTTTGGCTACCCTACAAGACGCAGATTCTGGTTTAGTTACCTTGGATGGGGTGGATATTTTTGAAGATCCCCAAAAGACACGGCGTTGGTTAGGTTATTTACCGCAAGATTTCGGGGTTTATCCCAATGTTTCGGCTGAGGAGTTATTAGATTTATTAGCGGTGTTTAAGGGGTTTGTTAAAGCCCGTCAACGACGAGATATGGTAGCTTATCAGTTACAACTGGTTAACCTTTACGAAAAAAGGAAGCAGAAGCTAGGGACGTTTTCAGGGGGAATGCGTCAACGTTTTGGAATTGCCCAAGCTTTGTTAGGGGAGCCAAAATTGGTTATTGTCGACGAACCTATGGCTGGACTCGATCCAACAGAGCGCATTCGTTTCCAGAATTTATTAGCAGAAATTAGTAAAGACAGGGTGTTAATTTTATCTACTCATATTGTAGAAGATGTAGCTAGTCTTTGTCCACAAATGGCAATCCTTAATCAAGGAAAAATTGTTACTCAGGGAAGTCCTTTCGAGTTAATGGAGCAGCTTCACGGTAAAGTTTGGATGAAAGTAATGAGTCCAACAGAAGCAGGAAATATGAAGGAAGAATTGACAGTGATTACTGCTAGAATGCGCCAGGGAAAACGATATGTTCGTATTTTTAGTGAAACTGCTCCCGATGAGGGTTTTGATGAGGTTGAGCCAGAATTAAATGATGTTTATTTTTCTGCTTTAGCCAGCAAAAAAGATATTTTAGCCAAGGCAAAAACTTAAGTAAATCATAGATTATTAATTATAAGATTAAGATAGATAAGAAACAAAAAATAGTGTAATTTTCGATTCTAAATCCCCAATTTCTACTACTAAATATGGAAACAATTTCTGATATTTACGAACTTTCTCCCATGCAGCAAGGAATGCTGTTTCATTCATTGTACAATTCTAGTTCGGGAATGTATTGTGAGCAAAGGAGTTGTTTACTGACTGGAAAGCTATCAATATCGGCGTTTAAACAAGCTTGGCAAGCAGTGATTAATCGTCATACAATTCTTAGAACGGCTTTTTATTGGGAAGAAGTAGAAAAACCCTTACAAGTGGTTTATCAAGAGGTAGAATTGCCTTGGATAGAGTATGATTGGCGTGGTTTAACTGAGCAGGAACAAGAAGAAAAATTAGGCTCTTTTCTATTAGTAGAACAACAGCAGGGTTTCGATCTTAATTATGCACCTTTGATGCGTTGTGGGTTGATGCAGGTGCGAGAAGATGCCTATTATTTTGTTTGGAACTATCACCATTTACTATTGGATGGTTGGTGTAATGGTATTTTACTTAAAGAGGTTTTTGCTTTTTACGAAGCTTTTAGAAAAGAGCAAAATTTATTTTTACAACCTACTCGTCCCTATAAGGATTATATTACTTGGTTACAACAACAAAATCAAGAACAAGCCACCGCATTTTGGAAAAATAGTTTACAAGGATTAATTTCCCCGACAGTTTTAAGTATTGGTAATAATTCTGTTTCAGAAGAACGGAAAGAAAAACATTATCAACTATCAAACTCGTTAACCACGTCTCTACAAACGATTATTCAAAAACACCGTTTAACTCTCAATACTTTATTTCAAGGAGCCTGGGCTTTATTATTAAGTCATTATAGTGGAGAATCGGATATTATTTTTGGTGCAACGGTTTCCGGTCGTCCTCCTTCTTTAACCGATGTTGAATCAATGGTGGGGTTATTTATTAATACCCTTCCTGTGAGAATTGAAATTAAATCTACTACTTTTTTATTGCCTTGGTTACAAAGTTTACAGACACAACAAATTGAAAAAGAACAGTATAGTTATAGCTCTTTAATAGAGATTCAAGGATGGAGTGAAGTTCCTAGAGGCACTGCTTTATTTGAGAGTCTAGTTATCTTTGAAAATTATCCTATTTCCCTTGATAAAGCATTACAAGGATGGAGTAATCAATTAACTATTAGTGAGGGTCAAGGGGTAGAAAAAACTAATTATCCTGTGACTGTTTCTGTACTGCCTGGTTCTCCTCTTGCTTTTCGTATTAGTTATGACAAGCAACGTTTTTCTGATAGCAGTATTGATCGTTTAATTAAACACTTGGAAAATTTGTTAACCAGTATTGCACGAAATCCTGAGCAACAGTTATGGGAAATCGCTTTATTAACAAATCAGGAACAAAAAGAGTTATTAATAGAAGGGGATGGGAAAGAAGAAAAAGAAAACAGTAATATCTTAATTCATCAACTATTTGAAGCGCAAGTTGAGAAGATACCTAACAACACTGCCGTCATTTTTGAAGAAGAATTATTAACCTATCAAGAACTAAATAAAAAAGCTAATCAACTAGCACATCATTTACGCAACTTAGGAGTCAAACCAGAAACTTTGGTCGGTATTTGTTTAGAACCATCTTTAGAAATGGTAATCGCTTTACTCGCCATTCTCAAAGTAGGAGGAGCCTATTTACCCCTAGACCCCAATTATCCCCAACAACGTCTTGAATTTATGATTCAAGACTCAGAAATTGATTACTTAATTAGTAGTTCAGCATTAAAAAATAACAACTCAAACACAGTAAAACACTTTATTGATATCAGTACAATACAAGCAGAAATAAATCAACAAAAAAACACAAATCTTGCTCTAAAAATCAACCCAGAAAACCTAGCTTATATCATTTATACATCAGGTTCAACAGGTATTCCCAAAGGAGTTCAAGTACCCCACAGTTGCTTAAGTAACTTCCTACTTTCCATGAAGGAAAAACCAGGATTAACAGATAAAGATACCCTATTATCCGTTACAACCCTATCCTTCGATATTGCAGCCTTAGAACTCTATTTACCCCTAACAGTAGGAGCAAAACTAATCCTAGTATCTCGGGATGTAACAGTAGAAGGAGTAACATTAGCGCAACAATTATTAACCCAGAAAGTAACAGTAATGCAAGCAACTCCAGCAACCTGGAAACTATTACTAGCATCAGGATGGGAAGGAAAAAAAGACTTAACCATCCTTTGTGGAGGAGAAGCATTATCACCAGATTTAGCAGAACAATTAAAAGAAAAATCAAAACAAGTTTTTAACTTATACGGACCAACAGAAACAACCATTTGGTCATCAGTTTATGAAGTAGAAACAGAAAAAGTAAGACTAGGGAAACCCATAAATAACACTCAATTGTACATATTAGACAAAGACTATAACCAACTACCAATAGGAGTACCAGGAGAACTATACATCGGAGGAAAAGGAGTTACCAGAGGATACCTAAAAAGACCAGAACTAACAGCAGAAAGATTCATAGCAAATCCATTTAAAGCAGGAGAAAGACTGTATAAAACAGGAGACTTAGTCAAATATGGAGAAGACAGAGAAATAGAATATATAGGAAGAATAGACTATCAAGTAAAACTGAGAGGATATAGATTAGAACTAGGAGAAATAGAAACAACAATATTAAACCATAATCAAATAAAAGAAGCAGTAGTAATAGTAAAAGAAGAAAGTTTGATCGCTTATATAGTGTGTCAGGAAGATATAAGTATTAATCCCAGATCAATAAAAGAATATATAGGAGAAAAATTACCAAATTATATGATCCCATCGAGGTTTGTAGAGTTAGAGAAATTACCATTAACCCCCAATGGAAAAATTGACCGTAAAGCCTTACCAGAGATAGAATTAAAAAGCGAAGATTATATAGTGCCAAAAACAGCAACAGAAGAGATATTAGCAGGTATATGGGGAACAATTTTAAACATTGAGAGAGTAAGTGTAGAAGAGAACTTCTTTGAAATAGGAGGACATTCCCTTTTAGCAACACAGATAATGTCCCAAGTGAGACAAGTATTTGAAGTAGAACTACCATTAAGAGTGTTGTTTGAGAAACCAACAATTAGGAGTTTATCTAAAGTAATAGAAGGAGAAGAAAAACAAGAGATTGTATCGTTGAAAAAAATAGAAAGGAGTGGAGAGTTACCATTATCTTTTGCACAACAAAGACAATGGTTTTTAGCACAACTTGAACCTGATAGTCCTTTTTATAATATTGCGATCGCTCTTCGGTTTAAAGGTTCTTTAAACATTGTTGCTTTAACCCATAGTTTCCAGGAAGTTATGAAGCGTCATGAGGTATTAAGAACTGGTTTTATAACTCAAGATGGGAAACCCAACATTGCTATTACAGACACAACTAACTTATCTATTCCTGTAATTGATTTAAGTTTAATACCTCTGGAAAAACAAGAAGAAACTATTACAAAGTTGAGTCAAGAAGAAGCACAAAAACCTTTTAATATAGAAAGTTGTCCTTTATTGCGAGTAAAATTATTACGTTTAACAGAAGAAGAACATATCCTATTATTAACCATGCACCATATTATTTCAGATGCTTGGTCAATGGGTATTTTAGTGCAGGAAGTTGCTACATTTTATCAAGCATTTTTACAAGAACAACCATCATCTTTACCGGAACTTCCTATACAATATTTAGACTTTTCAGCATGGCAGCGACAATGGTTACAAGGGGAAAGATTAGATACTCAACTTAATTATTGGAAAACCCAGTTACAAGATGCACCAACCTTGTTAGAAATGCCAAGCGATCGCCCTCGTCCAGTTGTGCAAAATTTTCACGGTTCTACTTATTCTTGTACTATATCTCAACCCCTAACCGAACAGTTGCAAAGTCTTTGTCATCAAACAGGGACTACCTTATTTATGTTACTATTGGCGACATTTTCTGTGTTACTGCATCGCTACAGTAGCAACGAAGATATTGTTATTGGTTCCCCCATTGCTAACCGTAATTATGGTGAAATTGAAGGTTTAATCGGCTTTTTTGTCAATACTTTAGCATTAAGAATCGATTTATCAGAAAATCCTACCTTTCTTGACTTATTGAAACAGGTGAGACAGGTTGCTTTAGGTGCGTACTCTCATCAAGATGTACCTTTTGAGAGACTATTAGAAGCGTTAGAGATACCCCGATCTTTGAGTCATACTCCTCTGTTTCAAGTGATGTTTGTCCTACAAAATACACCTTTGAACCCCATCCAACTACCAGAGTTACAATGGGAACCCTTAGAAATGGATAACCATACTGCAAAGTTTGATCTAACTCTGATGATGAGGGAAACAGAAGACGGGTTATTAACTACTTGGGAATATAATACTGAGTTATTTAAGCAAGAAACTATTATTCGTTTAGGAAACTGCTTTGAAACCCTTTTAAATGCTATTATTACAGACGCAGAACAACCTATATCAGAGTTATCTTTGCTCGATGAACAAGAACAAGAACTTATTATTAATATGGGGAATGTTCTTCAACCAGATAGTGTGGGACAGTTTTCTATTCATCAACTGTTTGCAGAACAAGTGCATAAAACCCCCGATGCGATCGCAGTTATTTGTGGAGATCAGCAATTAACTTATCAAGAACTAGATCGAAAAACCAATCAACTGGCCAACTATTTACAACGGTTTGGGGTACAACCAGATACACTGATCGGTCTTTGTGTTGAGCGTTCTTTAGGGATGATTATTGGTATTTTAGCTATTCTTAAGTCTGGTGGAGCTTATGTTCCTATAGATACTAATTCTCCTCCAGAAAGAATTAACTTACTCTTAGAAGATACTAAAATCAACCTATTACTAACCCAGACAAATATAGATTATCCATGGCCTCATCCTGTAACCGTTATCCATATTGATGAAACTGCCATCACTGAAGAAACCGAAAGTACTCCCTCTGTTCATAGTACCCCTGAACATCTCGCCTACGTCATGTATACGTCAGGTTCAACAGGTATTCCTAAGGGTGTATGTATCCCCCATCGTGGTGTAGTTCGTTTGGTTAAAAATAGCAATTATGTTGCTCTGAGGGAAGATGATGTTTTCTTACAAGCTGCCCCATATACCTTCGATGCGTCAACTTTCGAGATCTGGGGTGCATTACTCAATGGGGGAAGTTTAGTTATTTTACCCAGTCAAACCCCTTCCTTAGAAGAAATAGCAGAGACGATCGCTACTTATGAGGTAACAACTCTCTGGTTAACAGCAGGTTTATTCCATTTAATGGTAGAGGAAAGGTTAGAATCGTTTGGAAATGTACGTTATTTACTTGCAGGAGGTGACATACTCTCACTTACTCACGTTAAAACAGTTTTACAAACTTATCCTAATTGTCGCGTTATTAACGGTTATGGTCCCACCGAAAACACCACTTTTACTTGTTGTTCTGTTTTAACCGACGTTGAGCAAGTTAATAATTCTGTACCCATTGGTCGTCCCATTTCTCAGACTCAAGTTTATATATTGGATAACTATTTACAACCAGTTCCCTACGGTGTCCCTGGAGAATTATACATCGCAGGGGAAGGGTTAGGGAGGGGTTATCTCAACCGTCCCCAGTTAACCGCTGCAACCTTTATTGCGAGTCCCTTTGCAACAGGAGAAAGACTGTATAAAACGGGGGATTTAGTCAGATATGATAGGGAGGGACAGATAGAATTTTTGGGTAGAAAAGACAATCAGGTTAAAATTAGGGGTTTTAGGGTCGAATTAGGCGAAATTGAAGCAACTATACAACAATATCCTAAAGTTCAAACGGCGATCGCTATGGTGAAAGAAACCAGCGAAGGGAATAAACAATTAATTGCTTATGTAGTTGCGAAAACTGACGAAAATCTTTCCAGCGAAGAGTTAAAGACCTTTTTAAGTCAGAAATTACCCGATTATCTCCATCCTAATCATTACATGATTTTAGACGGGTTTCCCCTAACTGCGAATGGGAAAGTGGATCGGCGATCGCTTCCCCAACCTATTTTATCCACATCCAACACAGAAGCACCTCGTAACGCCATTGAAACCCAGTTAGCAAAAATTTGGCAAGATGTCTTAAACCTGGAAAAAGTAGGAATTGAGGATAATTTCTTTGAATTAGGGGGAGATTCTATTTTAGCAATACAAATTGTCAGCCGTGCCAGTCGCATCGGCTTAAGACTGTCTCCTAAGCACCTATTCCAACATCAAACCATCTCTCAGTTAGCAGCGATCGCAACTTCTATGGACTCATCTGTAGGGGAACAAGGGTTAATAACGGGGACAGTTCCTTTAACTCCCATTCAACACTGGTTTTTTGAACAGAATTTAACCAAAATGACTCATTTTAATCAGTCTGCTTTCCTAGAAGTACCCAAAAACCTCGATTTTATCCAACTAGAAACCGTATTTTCTCATTTACTCACACATCACGACGCTTTGCGGATGCGCTTTAACCCCAGAGAAACAGACTGGGAAGCAATGATCAGCGATAAGGATGATCCAGTACCTTTGAATTATTTTGATCTATCTGGTTTAGGGGATCAGCAACAAGAAACAGCGATCGCAGTGACAGCGAGTCAGTTACAAGCTAGTTTAAATATATCTGCTGGACCATTGTTAAGAATAGCTCTGTTTGAGTTAGGAAATACTCGAAATAACCAGCTATTAATTATTATTCATCATTTAGTGGTTGATGGAGTTTCTTGGCGCATTTTATTAGACAATTTTCAAACTGCTTACCAACAATTAACAGAAAATCAAACTATCCAACTACCTTTCAAAACAACCTCTATCAAAACTTGGTCAGAAACCCTCCAAACTTACGACGTAGAAGCAGAAAAGGAGTATTGGCGACAAATTACCTCAAAAACCGTTGTTTCCCTTCCTGTGGACTACATAGATGGGGAAAATACCATTGCAACAACTGAACAAGTTACGGTTATGTTAGGTAAAGAAGACACCGAAAACCTGCTTAAAACCCTTCCTAAAGCTTATAATACTCAAATAAACGAGGTTTTACTTACCGCTTTGGTCAAAACAGTTAGTCAGTGGACAGGACAAGATTCTGTACTGATTAATTTAGAAAGTCATGGACGGGAAGACATATGGGAAAATATGAATGTTTCCCGCACTTTAGGCTGGTTTACAAGCATTTACCCCGTATTTTTGACCTTGGAAGGGTCTGAGTCTCTTTTAACCGCCTTAGAAGCTATTAAAGGGCAATTAAACTCTATTCCCCATCAAGGTATGGGGTACGGAGTTATGCGTTATCTTCATCAGGAATCAGACATTCGGAGTTTAGCAGAAATTAGTTTCAATTATTTGGGTCAATTTGATGCTTTGTTGTCCAATAATTCTCAGTTTAATTTATCTCCTTATACTGCAGGATTACATCATGATATTAATCAATATAGACCTCATCTTTTAGAGATTAATGGTTCAGTAATGGGAGGAGAATTACAGTTTACTTGGAGTTATAGCAATCAGATACACAAAATATCTACTATTGAAGCGATCGCACAGGAATTTATAAACACATTAAGACAACTTATAAATGATTGTCAATCTAATGACGAGACTGTATCTGATCTCTCTTTAGTAGACTTAGATGAAGATACTTTAGAGCAAGTTTTAGGAATGGTTGATTTTGGGTGATAATATAGGAACTTTTACGTAATAAATTTAGGTATATGTTTTGTTATAATAGGGATGAGCAGAACTATTTTTGAAAAATGAATAAAAAGCAAGCAGATGCGATCAATAAACTTTCCTTAGAACAGAAAAGAAAATTACTGGCAAAATTAGAGCAGAAAAAGCAACAAAAAAAGCAATTGTTTCCAGTTTCCTTTGCTCAATCTCGTCTTTGGTTTTTAGACCGTTTTCATCCGAAATCTGCTGCTTATAATATTCCTGCTGCTTTAGAATTAAAAGGAAAATTAAACCTAAATATACTTAGAAAAAGCTTGAAAGAAATTGTCCAAAGACATGAGATTTTAAGAACATCTTTTACCGTTGTTAATAACGAACCAAGACAGAAAATAGCATCAAAATTAACTGTAGAAATTCCTTTAGTTGATTTACAAGAATTACCCGAAGAACAACAAGAAACCGAAATACAAAATAATATTAAAGCGGAAGTATTACGACCTTTTAATCTAGAACAAACTCCCTTATTAAGAAGTGTTATCTTTCAACGAGATCGAGAACATTATATATTATTATTCACTGTTCATCATATTATTGCAGATTATTGGTCCATGAGGGTATTAATTCAAGAATTAACCCTTATTTATCAAGCTTTTTCTCAACAAAAACCCTCACCTTTACCTAGTTTGCCGATTCAGTACGCTGATTTTGCAGTTTGGCAACGAAAATGGTTAAAGGGAGAAGCAAGAGCTAAGCAATTGGGGTATTGGCAACAAAAATTGCATAATTATCCCCCTATTTTACAATTACCAACAGATTTTCCTCGTCCATCTATTCAAAGTTTTAGAGGTACTACTGAAGAATTTTTCGTCTCTCCTGATGTTTCAGAAACTCTAAAAACCCTATCCCGTCAAACAGGAGCAACATTATTTATGACCCTGTTGGCAGCTTTTAAAATATTATTATATCGTTATACAGGGCAAAATGATATTTTAGTAGGTTCAACAGTTACTAATCGTAACCGTCCTGAAATTGAAAATTTAATCGGTTTATTTGTTAATAATTTGATTTTCCGTACAGAAATTAAAAGTAATCTTAGTTTTGGGGATTTTTTATCTCAAGTAAAAGAAGTTGCATTAAATGCTTATGCACATCAAGATTTACCTTTTGAATATTTAGTGGAAATCTTACAACCAGAGCGTAATTTAAGCTATAATCCACTGTTTCAGGTAATGTTTATCCTGCACAATACACCTAGTCAAAAGGTTAATTTATCAGAACTGTCTTTAAATGCTTTATCATGGGAAAGTCAAACTTCTCGCTTTGATTTAAGTTTAGATATGTATGAAACTTCATCAGGTTTACGAGGAATTTTTGAATATAATACAGATTTGTTTAGAGAGACAACAATTAAACGTTTAATTGAACATTTTAAAATATTACTAGAATCAATAACTAATAATTACGATCAAAAAATTTCACAATTAAGTTTATTAACCAATCAGGAACAAAAAGAGTTATTAATAGAAGGGGATGGGAAAGAAGAAAAAGAAAACAGTAATATCTTAATTCATCAACTATTTGAAGCGCAAGTTGAGAAGGCACCTAATAATACTGCCCTTGTTTTTGAAGAAGAATCATTAACCTATCAAGAACTAAATAAAAAAGCCAACCAACTAGCACATTATTTATACAAGTTAGGAGTTAAACCAGAAACTTTAGTCGGTATTTATTTAGAACCATCTTTAGAAATGGTAATCGCCTTACTCGCCATTCTCAAAGTAGGAGGAGCCTATTTACCCCTAGACCCTAATTATCCCCAACAACGTCTTGACTTTATGATTCAAGACTCAGAAATTGATTATTTAATTAGCAGTTCAGCATTAAAAAACAACAACTCAAACACAGTAAAACACTTTATTGATATCAATGAAATACAAGTAGAAATAAATCAACAAAAAAATACAAATCTTGAGCTAGAAATCAACCCAGAAAATCTAGCTTATATCATTTATACATCAGGTTCAACCGGTATTCCCAAAGGAGTTCAAGTACCCCACAGTTGCTTAAGTAACTTCCTACTTTCCATGAAGGAAAAACCAGGATTAACAGATAAAGATACCCTATTATCCGTTACAACCCTATCCTTCGATATTGCAGCCTTAGAACTCTATTTACCCCTAACAGTAGGAGCAAAACTAATCCTAGTATCTCGGGATGTAACAGTAGAAGGAGTAACATTAGCGCAACAATTATTAACCCAGAAAGTAACAGTAATGCAAGCAACTCCAGCAACCTGGAAACTATTACTAGCATCAGGATGGGAAGGAAAAAAAGACTTAACCATCCTTTGTGGAGGAGAAGCATTATCACCAGATTTAGCAGAACAATTAAAAGAAAAATCAAAACAAGTTTTTAACTTATACGGACCAACAGAAACAACCATTTGGTCATCAGTTTATGAAGTAGAAACAGAAAAAGTAAGACTAGGGAAACCCATAAATAACACTCAATTGTACATATTAGACAAAGACTATAACCAACTACCAATAGGAGTACCAGGAGAACTATACATCGGAGGAAAAGGAGTTACCAGAGGATACCTAAAAAGACCAGAACTAACAGCAGAAAGATTCATAGCAAATCCATTTAAAGCAGGAGAAAGACTGTATAAAACAGGAGACTTAGTCAAATATGGAGAAGACAGAGAAATAGAATATATAGGAAGAATAGACTATCAAGTAAAACTGAGAGGATATAGATTAGAACTAGGAGAAATAGAAACAACAATATTAAACCATAATCAAATAAAAGAAGCAGTAGTAATAGTAAAAGAAGAAAGTTTGATCGCTTATATAGTGTGTCAGGAAGATATAAGTATTAATCCCAGATCAATAAAAGAATATATAGGAGAAAAATTACCAAATTATATGATCCCATCGAGGTTTGTAGAGTTAGAGAAATTACCATTAACCCCCAATGGAAAAATTGACCGTAAAGCCTTACCAGAGATAGAATTAAAAAGTGAAGATTATATAGTAGCAAAAACAGCAACAGAAGAGATATTAGCAGGTATATGGGGAACAATTCTAAACCTTGAAAGAGTGAGTTTAGAAGAGAACTTCTTTGAAATAGGAGGACATTCCCTTTTAGCAACACAGGTAATGTCCCAAGTGAGACAAGTATTTGAAGTAGAACTACCATTGAGAGTGTTGTTTGAAAGACCAACAATTAGGAGTTTATCGAAAGTAATAGAAGGGGAAGAAAAACAAGAGATTGTATCATTGGAAAGAATAGAAAGGAGTGGAGAGTTACCATTATCTTTTGCACAACAAAGACAATGGTTTTTAGCACAACTGGAACCTGATAGTCCTTTTTATAATATTCCTGGTGCAGTTCGTTTGACAGGAGAATTAAATATGAACCTATTACAAAAGAGTCTTAATGAAGTAATAAGTCGTCATGAAGTTTTACGGAGTTATATCAAAACAGTTGATGGGAAACCTCAACTTATTATCTCCCCTAATATCAAATTAGACTTACCTATTGTTGATCTAAAAGATAGTTTCAAACCAGAAGAAACAGCCAAAAAATTAGCAGAAGAAACAATCAAACAGCCTTTCAATCTCTATGAATCTCCCCTATTAAGAGTCAAACTAATTCGCTTAGCAGAGGAAGATTCTATATTATTATTGGTACTCCATCACAGTGTAGCTGATGCTTGGTCCGTGGGTATATTTATTCAAGAAGTTGCCACCTTATATCAAGCATTTCTAGAAGAAAAATCCTCACCCTTACCAGAACTTCCTATACAATATTTAGACTTTGCCACATGGCAACGAGAATGGTTACAAGGGGAAAGATTAGATACTCAACTTAATTATTGGAAAAAGCAGTTAAAAAATGCAACAACTTTATTAGAAATACCAAGTGATAACCCTCGTCCCCCAGTACAAACTTTTAACGGAAAAACCATAACATTTCAACTGTCCCAAGAACAATCAAATGGTTTAAAACAGTTAAGTAATAAACATAATAGTACATTATTTATGGTGTTATTAGCAGCATTTAATGTGCTATTACATCGTTATACATACAGCGAAGACATTGTTATCGGTTCTCCCATTGCTAACCGTAATTATAGCGAAACTGAAAAATTGATCGGCTTTTTTGCCAATACTTTAACCCTGCGATCGCAGTTATCGGGAACGATGACTTTTGTGCAGTTATTACAACAGGTAAGGGAAACAACATTGAGTGCATATAGTCATCAAGATCTACCCTTTGAACAGTTAGTTGACGCATTACAACCGCAACGAGACCTGAGTTATAGTCCCCTATTTCAAGTGATGTTTGTGTTGCAAAATATACCCATGCAGTCTATGGAATTACCTGGGTTATCTTTACAGTCGGTGAAACTAGAAAATACAACTGCAAAGTTTGATTTAACCTTGTTTATGTCAGAAACAAGCGAGGGATTAACTGCCACTTTTGAATATAATACCGATCTCTTTGAAGATAGTAGAATTGAGCGTTTAGCTCAACATTTTAAAACTTTAATTACAGGTATTCTTGCAAACCCTCAACAACCTTTATGGAGTTTCCCTTTAAGTATTGAGAGCAACCTATTAAGAAAACAAAAAACGGAAGAAAAAAGACAGAGAATAGGAAGTCTTATCCATCAACTTTTTGAGACACAAGCAAACAAAACACCTAATGCGATCGCTCTTATCCATCAAACCCAACAACTAACCTATCACGAACTCAATAGCCAAGCCAACCAACTCGCACACTATCTGCAACAGTTAGGGGTGCAACCAGAAACCCCCATCGGTGTCTGTTTAAACCGTTCCCCACAACTAATTATCGCACTTATAGCTATTTTAAAAGCAGGAGGAGCTTATTTACCCTTAGATCCCCATTATCCCTCGGAACGATTGGCTTTAATGGTGGAAGATGCCAAAATGCCTATTTTGATCACCCAAGGCAACATTTTAAAACCTTCAGGGGTGACAATTGTTGATTTAGACGCAGATCGAGATAAAATCAGTCAACAAGCTACCGTTAACCCTTCCCCTCAACTGTTACCTCAAAATTTAGCTTATCTTATTTATACATCCGGTTCCACTGGTAGACCGAAAGGGGTTGCTATCGCCCATAGTAGCACCGTTTCTCTGTTAAACTGGGCCAGAGAAACCTTTACATCAGAGCAAACATCAGGGGTATTAGCATCAACTTCTGTCTGCTTCGATCTATCCGTATTTGAGATTTTTGTCCCCTTAAGTTCGGGAGGAAGCGTTATACTAGCAGAAAATGCCCTCGCTTTACCCGAGTTACCCGCAGCCAATAAAGTAACTTTAATCAATACAGTACCCACCGCAGCGACGGAGTTACTAAGACTTAACGCTATTCCTAACAACGTCAAAACCATTAACTTAGCAGGGGAAGCTCTTTCTAAGCATCTTGTGCAACAATTATATCAAAAATCCCCCGTGAAGCAGGTTTTTAACCTTTATGGTCCCTCCGAAGATACCACCTATTCAACTTTTGCCTTAATTAACCCAGAAACGCAAAATTCTCCTACTATTGGGTACGCTGTTTTTAACACCCAAACTTATATTTTAGACGCTTATTTGCAACCAGTACCGATGGGTGTACCTGGGGAATTATATTTAGGAGGTGAAGGTTTAGCTAGGGGATATTTGCACCAACCGACTTTAACCGCAGAGAGGTTTATTCCTAGTCCTTTTGCAGAGGGAAAAAGGTTATATAAAACGGGCGATCGGGTAAGATTAAGAGAAGATGGTGAAATTGAATATTTAGGACGCAATGACTATCAAGTAAAAGTTAGAGGTTTTCGCATCGAGTTAGGAGAAATAGAAGAAAACTTATTAAACTACCCAGAAATTTCTCAAGGGGTAGCAACAGTAAAAGAAGATCATAATGGGAATAAAAAGTTAGTTGCTTATGTGGTTATGGAGTCAGCAACTACTTATTCAAGGGACGAAAACTTACGCCGTTTTCTACAGCAAAACTTACCTGATTATATGGTTCCTTCTTTGTACGTGGTATTAGATAAACTCCCCTTAACTCCTAATGGCAAAGTTGATCGTAAAGCTTTACCTGATCCCCAAATTAATACCGATACAACACAAGAATTTGTTGCACCTCAAACCCCTCAAGAAAAGTCTTTAGCTATTATTTGGAGTCAAGTTTTAGGTTGCGATCGCATTAGTATTAATGATAATTTCTTTGCTTTGGGTGGGGATTCTATTTTAGCTATTCAAGTAGTTGCAAAAGCGAATCAAATAGGCTTAAATTTTGTTCCAAAAGATATATTTCAAAACCAAACTATTGCTAAACTAGCAGCCGTTGTCAGCAAAAATACATTAACTATCGAAGCTGAACAAGGAACAGTTACAGGAGTAGTTCCTTTAACCCCTATTCAACGCTGGTTTTTTGAACAAAATTTAGTTGATTCTCATCATTGGAATCAAGCTATTTTATTAGAAATTAAACAGCAAATTAATCCGCACCATTTACAACAAGCGATCGCTAAATTATTAGAACATCATGACGCTTTACGTTTACGTTTTGAACAAACAGAATTAGGATGGCAACAGTTTAATAATAGTGTTAATGATGTTATTCCTTTTATTAGAATAGATTTTTCTAATTTAAGCGATCAGGTTTTACCATCAGCTATTTCTACTACTGCAACACAACTACAATCTAGCTTTTCCTTAGATAAAGATCCATTAATTAGGGTTGCTTGGTTCGATTTAGGAAATAATCGCAGCAGTCGTTTATTATTAATTCTGCACCATTTAATTATTGATGGTATTTCTTGGCGTATTTTACTAGAAGACTTACAGATAATCTATCAACAATTGAGTCAAAATAGAACTATATCTTTACCAGCAAAAACAACATCTTTTAAACATTGGTCAGAACGTTTAGAAAACTATGCTAATTCTCAAATAATGGATTCCGAATTAGATTATTATCTCACTAACTTGGATCATTCGATTGCTTCTTTACCTGTAGATTTCACTTCAGGCAAAAATACCATGAGGGAAGCAGAAACTCTTTCTATAAGCTTTAATCAACAAGATACTCAGAGACTATTACAAGAAATTTATAGCCGTTATCAAATCCAAATCAATGAGGTTTTAATCGCTGCCTTAACCCAAACTTTTGAAACCTTAACAGGACAGAAAAAATTACTCATAGAATTAGAAGGACATGGTAGAGAAGACTTATTTGAGGATGTTAATTTATCTCGTACCATTGGTTGGTTTACCACCTTATTTCCTATAGTTTTTGACTTAAACAAATCTAAAAATCATTTACAAGCAATTACATTAATAAAAGAACAATTAAATAGTGTCCCTAATCGGGGTATAGGTTACGGAATTTTACGTTATTTAAGTAACAAAACTATTCAAAAACAATTAGAAAATATTCCTAATGCAGAAATTCGCTTTAACTATTTCGGTCAATTCGATCGTCTATTTTCCGCAAATTCACCCTTTAAACCTGCCCAAGAATCTACTGGAAATGCTAGAAGTAAAAGCGATAGCAGGAATTGTTTAATCGAGATAAATGCACTAATTGTCAACAATCAATTACGGGTAGATTGGACTTATAGTAGGGGAATTTATCGCCAATCAACTATTGATAGTTTAATTCAAAAGTTTGGTGACATATTACGACAAATAATCAATTATTGTTTACTTCTAGAGGAGAGAGAATACACCCCGCTTGACTTCCCCAAAATGGATTTTACCGCAGACGAGTTAGAAGACTTTTTATCTTGACGGGGTGACAAAAATTGGGGAAAAGGCATCAAATAAAGGTTAAAGTATAAACGATAGCCATCTCGTTATGAATTGAAATGTGTTGTTGAGAAGGTCTTAGGTGTACTTCAATGACTCGCAAACTGCTGTAATTAGTGACGCACAACTGTAAACCCATTGCTCACAGCATAACGTAACATTTCCCTTGTCGCAGTTAATGAGATTCTCACATAACCAGGTATGCCCATAGTCGAGCCAGGAAGCACCGAGACACCTCGTTCAAGCAGAGATAAAGCAAGTGCCACATCATCATCATTACAATGAACAAGTAAGAAGTACGCACCTTCTGGTTCCACGACTGAATATCCAAGCTCTTTCAGTTCTGCTGTTAACCAATCCTTTTTACTTTTTAGTTCCTGGAGGTCGATACAAAGGTTATCAAACAGAGGTAATGCTCTTTGCATAAGCGCTGAAGGGTAAGACCATCCATTGGCTATCGCGAGATCTCTATTTATCAGAGGCCGAACTTCCTCAGCATCAGGAAAGTCTGGAGCCAGAGCGATATATCCAATCCTTTGACCACCTGCTAGTAACTGTTTAGAATACCCATAAGCTAGAAATGAGTAAGGATAGAACGCACAGGGCGATGGTGCTGGTAAACCACTATAGGTAATCCGCATGAAAGTCTCATCTGAGATAAGGTAGATAGGGCGTTTTAGCGACTCAGACTTTTCAAGTAGCATCAGAGAAAGATCTGAGAGTTCTTTCTCTGAAAACACCCTACCGGTAGGATTATGTGGTGAGTTAATAACTATTGCGGCTGTTCTATCGTTGATTGCATCACTTATTCTTTCGCAATCAAGTACAAATTTTTCTGGCTCTAGTGAAACAAGAACTGAGCGTCCTCCTGCTGACTTTATTTGTGGTTGATATCCGAACCAATACGGCTCAATAACAATAATTTCATCCGCTTGAGGTATGCAAACAAGCCTAAACAGTACAGAGAGGCTATGTCCAGTTCCTGTGGTTAGGAAGATATTTTCAGGACTGATATTCATTCCCCTTAAGGAACTGAGTCCGGCGGAGATAGCTACTTGTGCCTCTGAAAGATGGGAGAGATATCCGAACCAATCGGGCGTTTTCGGTTCACTAGTAGTCTTTAGCACGTCAATTAGAGCAGATACCTCAATATCATGTGAGGTACCAAAAACTAGATCTGAAACAATCTTATCTTGAGACTCCCTGAGAGTATTTTGGAATTCAATAAACTGCTGAGAGAATTGCCCTTGATTTTGTACTTTTGCAAATTTATGGACTAAATTCATGGCGTTGCTGAATAAACAGTGGTTTAGGCAGGAATAGGTGTTGTTTGAAATTTTAAGCCCCTAACTAGGGCGTTGTATCTTATCAAATAGCGTTGGCTCCTATAAACCTGGTTCTAACGGTTTCAGTTGAAGCGTGGTTGTGGTACAATTTACTT
>NZ_JARVCN010000391.1:0-2775 GCF_038442745.1 Crocosphaera sp. Alani8 | reverse complement strand
ATCTTTGTCCCCTAACTTTCGGCGAGTCCCCCCAGACTTTTTGAGAAGCTTCAAGATACATGGATATTTTTTATTAACTTATTCGGCTTATTCTCATCAATTTTGAATGCTACAATAACTCTTTTTAATACCTCATCGGCGTAGTTGATAAAAGGATGAGATAGTGCATTTTCTAAGGTAAACCCAAACATATCAATATTTCTTGGATTACTACGAGCAACAATAATCTCTATTGCACTATGGTCTATATTCTCCTGTTCAAATACTTCTTTTACTGCAGAAGAATACGCTAATGCACAAGCATAATAACCTTGTTTTAGAGGATCTTTTTCTTTCAGTAATTCGGGAATATATTTGAGTAAAGCATTTGCAACAGGAATGAGGGGACTTCCAGTCATGTAAATATTCTCCTTGCCTCTATCATTAAGATATTATTTTATAACAGTTTTTATACTTCTGAGGTAGAAATTTTTATACTTTTAACAGTGATTAGTTATATTAAGTGAGTACAAAAAATAAATTACGTAGTATCAAAAATATTCCGTGAAAACAGATAGCATTTTTTATCAAATCTTTCAAACCTTTCCTGGTTGTTTTTTCGACTTACTCAACCTTCCTGAAAATATTACCGATGAGTATCAATTTTCTTCTGTGGAAATTAAACAATTAGCCTTCCGTATCGATGGAGTATTTATTCCCCAAAATCTCCAGAGACTCATCTATTTTGTTGAAGTACAGTTTCAAAAAGACCAACAGTTCTACTCTCGATTTTTTAGTGAGATTTTTTTGTATCTTCATCAAACAAAACTAACCAACAATTGGCAAGGGGTTGTTATCTATCCGAACCGACAAACTGAAACTAAAAACACCTCACGTTACCAGGAAATATTAGACTCCGATAGGGTTAAACGAATTTATCTCTCTGAATTAAGTAACACAGAGTCAATAGGAATCAAAACCCTAAAATTAATCATTAGTCCCCAGAAAGAAGCGATCGAACAAGGAAAAAATTTAATTAAACAAGTTAAACAAGAATTTAGTAATGCTGAAAAACAAGAAAATATCTTACAATTAATAGAGACAATTCTTGTCTATAAATTACCTAAAATTAGCCGGCAGGAGATAGAAAAAATGTTCAGTTTAAGCGATCTCAGAGAAACAAAAGTGTATCAAGAAGCCTTAGAAGAGGGGATAGAGCAGGGAAAACAAGAAGGAGAGTTGAAAACTAAAATGTCAACTATTCCTCGCTTAATAGCATTAGGATTAACTGTAGAACAAATTGCCCAAGCCGTGGATTTGGACATTGAACAAGTCAGAAACATTATCCAATCGGATTCCTAAGCGATCGCCCATCATCGCTATAGTTAACAGTAAATTAAATTCCCAGGAACGATTCACGCTAAAATAATGTCCATCAATCTGATAAAGTTTGCTCGGCGTGGTGGCTATGCTTCAGTTCAAAATACAATCCGATAGTGATATTCCCGCCTCTAAACAACTGTTCGATCAGATTCGTTTTGCTATTGCTTCTCGTCAATATCCTCCTGGACATCGTTTACCGAGTACCCGTCAATTAGCAACCATAACGGGACTACATCGCAACACCATCAGTAAAGTTTATCAACAACTAGAAGAAGCTAGTCTAGTGGAATCTATCGCAGGTTCGGGTATATACGTTAAGACGCAAAATAACGAAGACATCTCCTTTCCAGAAACCCCATTATTCGGCAAATATCCCCAAGAAAGTCAACTAATTAGTAAAACCCTAGATGAACTCCTCAGAGAAGGTTTAACCCTTTCCCAAGCAAAAGAATTATTTTTGGGGGTGATGGATTGGCGGTTACGGTGTAGTGCGCAACTATTGGTTACGGTTCCCAGTGGTGATATGGGTGCTGGAGAACTGATTCTACAAGAGTTAGAGAAGGCTTTAGCTATTCCTGTTGAGTTGGTGTCTATAGAAGATTTAGACCAAGCTTTGGCTCAAAAACAGTCCGCTACTGTGGTAACAAGTCGTTATTTTCTGTCTGAGGCAGAATCAATCGCCTCTACCCATGCAACTCGTGTTTTTCCTATCGATATTTATGACTATGGTAAAGAATTAGCCATCATTAAACAATTACCTAATGACACCCGTTTGGGAATTGTCAGTTTGAGTCCAGGAATTATCCGAGTTGCAGAAATTCTTATCCACAGTTTACGGGGAGATGATTTATTATTAATTACGGCTCAAGCTGGCGATCGCCGTCAACTGTTGACTTTGGCGCGCTCGGCACAAACGATCATGACCGATCCTGCCAGTTATTCTATGGTTAAAGAGGCTATTCTCGCCGTCAGAGACGATCTAATCCGTCCCCCAGATATCCTTTGTTCTGAATATTACATCGGGGAAAAGTCTATTAATCTCCTCAAAATCGAATTGGGATTAGGATCAACAGTGAGCAGTGAGCAGTGAGCAGTGTTAACTGATTGGTATCAGGTTAACTTAATGTCTGGCTAAGTCCCACCCTATAAACGCTATAAACGAGGGGGATATATCGAACCGTAGGTGAGTACCTACTCGCGCGTTCAAGAGTGCGAATGCGATTCGCCGGGGTCGCTCGCCAAGGTTTTAGGGTTGGGATACAGCCCGACCAATATATTAACGTGCGACAGCACAACTTCGCTTCGATAACTTGTGTTACCACTTTAGAGCTTTCATGCTAACATAGGTATATGCTGACTTTGAAGCTTCTCAAAAAGTCTGGGGGGACTCGCCGAAAGTTAGGGGACAAAGAT
>NZ_JARVCN010000390.1:0-2775 GCF_038442745.1 Crocosphaera sp. Alani8 | reverse complement strand
CCCAGTCGCTTTCACCGAATTCCGGTCGATGCGACATTTTTGCGTCGCTCCCGATTGATAGTACCTTAACCCTTTCTATCAATGATCAACAAATTGCCATCCTAGAAAATATTACTAATGACAGTGCAGTTCTAGAACAAATTGACTTTCAAGTAACAGGTGCTAATTATCTACCAGTTACAGAAGATAATTACGATCCTGGTCAAAACCGAGACTATTTGTTGCTAGGTGATGTTGATAATAATTTTATGGTTGGTAGTGACTATAATGACGTAATGGCTGCTTATGCGGGTCATGATACTTTGGTCGGTGGTGCAGGAAATGATTCTATGAGCGGTTTTGATGACAACGATATTTTACATGGTGATGAAGGTGACGACAGCCTCAGAGGCGGTATCGGAGATGACACTCTCAATGGGGGAGCAGGAGTTGATAGTCTTGTGGGGGGAGCTGACGCAGACATCTTCGTGTTTAGGGCTGAGGATTCTTCTACTGATACTATTCAGGACTTTAAAGTCACAGAAGGAGATAGCATTCAAGTTGATGTGGAAGCTTATTACAATGCTTTCAATGATGTCAGCTTTGACTACGCTTACTCAGGAACCGACTTAACCCTAACGTTTTCTGGTCAAGATATTGCCACCCTGGAAAATATCGCCAGCGATGATATTGCTGATGTCTTTAAACAAATTGAGTTTATAGGAACAGTTAATACTTCTGATACTAGCACTAGCGTTGATATCCTAATTGGTAATGCCAACAATAATCCAATCTCGGCTTTAACAGGTAATGATTATATCTATGGTGGTGACGGGAATGATCCCCTTGTTGGTGGAGGGGATGATGATGTGATACTAGGGGGTAATGGTAACGATGTACTTCGAGGAAGCGCCGGCAATGATATCCTTATCGGAGGTAATGGAGCTGACAGGTTCCTCTTCCGTTCCCATTCTGCTGTTTCTGGTAGCGATCGCATTCTCGACTTTACCTCTGCTGAAGGAGATGTCATTGAAATCGATCAATCAGGCTACGGTATCAGCAGTCTCAATGAGGTTAGCTTTAATGGTTCAAATGGTGAGTTATCTATCAATAGCAACATCCTAGCTACCCTGGAAAATTATGATACCTTTGCTGTCAATAGCGATGTGGTTCTTGTGTAATTCATTCGGTTGAATATCCGACATGATTAATTTGATATCAAAGGTGCGTTAATAGCGCACCTTTTTCAACCTGAGTTGGATGTCAAAGCCTTGGGGAGACACTACAATAAGAATATTGTCGTTAGGAACTAGGTATACTGCTGATGGAGGGGATAGAAGACGGAGTGGGAAAACTTCGGTTTTGTCAGACGCAAACCCCAATGAAGTTAGAAGTCCCGCAGGAAGCGTAGCAGAATGCGTGGATAGTTCACAACAATTTAACTCGAACTGATAATAAGGAGATACAAACTTGCTGACCCTTGGTGTTAATATTGATCACGTTGCCACTGTTCGCCAGGCCAGAAAAACTATTGAACCCGATCCCATCGCTGCGGCGGTTTTAGCTGAGTTGGGGGGAGCAAACGGCATCACAGCCCATTTAAGGGAAGATCGTCGTCACATACAGGATAGGGATATTCGCTTGCTCAGGGAGACTGTTCGCACCCATCTTAATTTAGAAATGGCTGCCACCGAGGAAATGGTAGCGATCGCTTTAGAAACTAAACCAAATTACGTTACTTTAGTGCCAGAGAAGCGGCAAGAAGTTACCACAGAAGGGGGCTTAGATGTGGTTGGAAGCCTGGAAAAAATAAAAGATGTGGTGGATCGTCTGCAAAGCGCAAACATCCCTGTGAGTCTCTTCATCGATGCAGATGAGGCACAGATTAAAGCTTCTGCCGCCACCAAAGCTAAGTTTATCGAACTCCACACAGGAAAATATGCCGATGCTCCCAACCCGGAAGTACAGCAAAAAGAATTAGAATTGTTAAAACTAGGTTGCCAACAAGCATTAGAACTAGAATTGCGTGTCAATGCTGGTCATGGTTTAACCTATATCAATGTTTATCCCGTCGCTTGTTTACCAGGGATGGAGGAATTAAATATTGGTCATAGCATCATCAGTCGTGGGGTTTTGGTAGGCATAGAAAGGGCTGTCAGAGAGATGAAACTAGCCATGAGAGGGGAACTATAGCAGTTTTTGTGAAATTGGCGACCGCTTTCATGTCACTAAACCATGACCTATGATGTCCCCTTGGGTTCAATAATGGTAATTGGGTAAATAGAAATCAATTATTCAGCAATGACCACCTATTATTACATCCTAGCAAGTCAACGTTTCCTTTTAGAAGAGGAACCTTTGGATGAAGTGTTGAGGGAAAGAACGAGACACTATCAAGAAAAAAATAAAGAAATTGACTTTTGGTTAGTCAAGCAACCAGCTTTTATTGAAGCCCCAGAATTTGCTGAAATCAAAGCAAAATGTCCTCAACCATGTGCTTCCGTTGTCTCTGAGAATTCTGAGTTTATTACCTGGTTAAAGCTACGTTTAGAGTACGTTATTAAAGGAGAATTTGAAGCCCCTTCTTCGAGTATTAGAGATCCCATTGCTTCTTTAGAACCAGTTTCTTAGCAATTTTTGGGTAAATGGGAAAAAAACCTTTTAGCTTTGAGATAGGAGTCAGGAAGAATTGCGAATTAAGAAACATTAATATTCTAAATTCTACATTTGTCCTTGTCTACCTATCTTAAATGTTGCCAGAGGACTCCCGTTACACCGACGGTAGGAGGTTAACGG
>NZ_JARVCN010000389.1:0-2781 GCF_038442745.1 Crocosphaera sp. Alani8 | reverse complement strand
TCTTTGTCCCCTAACTTTCGGCGAGTCCCCCCAGACTTTTTGAGAAGCTTCGTAGGTAATCGTTAGCACTGATCAAGCCAACAGCATCAGGATAATTCTGTGCCATTGTGTAACAGTACGCCGCCCCACACTGAGACTTTCCCGAACGTGAACCGGCACGAAATAGGATGTACTTTGCTTCTTGAGTGTATGGTCTGGGAACTACTGAATAAGCGATCGCTTCTGTCCCATCCTTGTAATCGACTATTTTCTGTTCCCCTTTTTCACACCCTAAAATGTCAAAAAACAACTCCGATTGGCTACCAGGATTAGGGTAAAAAGGCAATGGCTTTGATTCCTTTTTTGAACCAAAGTCTTTAAGAATAACTTTACGGTAATATTCTCTTTCACCTAATTTCCGAAGATAACTCATGATTAAATGCGGGTAGTATATTAATAGTATTACGTGAAGTTGAGAAATGACAAAGCAAAAAAAAATAACTGAAAAAAATAAAGAGTTTTGTCGTAATTATCTCCAAACAGGAAACGCAACTGTATCATACCTAGAAGCCTACGGGGGTGGTTATCAGACAGCCTCGGTTAATGCCTCTGTACTACTAAGAAATACTAAGATCCAGGACTATATACAGGAATTACGGGATATTGAAGAAGCGGAAAGAATACTGCAAATTCGCAAGTTAAAGGAACAAAATATTGAATCTATCCAAGGTAATTTATTGCTTTCTAAAATATTAAGAGACATTTGTATTTCTAAAGCAAAAGAGAGCAGAAATACTCAGTCTCGTTATGATTTGTCAGAATCCTGGTTGAATGCGATCGCTAGAGCGGCTGAAGCTTCTTCCCGATTAGATAAAGCCGCCCGTGAAGGTTTTATCGTACTATCTGGATTAGAGAAACTTGCTGAAGAAATGGCAAATAAGGATGATTAATCTTCGTTTAAAATATCCTGAATAAACTTTGACTCAACTCTTGTTAATTTCTAAAAATGAGCCAAATAATATCACAAAATACGGTGTCTAATTCTATACAATAAGATAGGCTATCCATATTAATCTCTCCTTTAATATGTCATAGAAAGGGAAGTCAAAAGTTTAATTTATAAAAAATTAAGATTAGAAATGTAACGGATAAAAAATCCATAATTGTTAACTGTTCACTAGTAAGTCCAGAATAAGGTGATTTAAAATCACTTTTATTTATCTCTAAATTTCTATGCTTAATAGAAGCGTATAATTGCTTAATAATATCTTTTTGTTTATTAATATTTTCAATATTTGTTTCTACTACTAATTCATCTAGAAGACTCTCAGCTTCAGCTAATTGTGCAGTCAAGGTATTATTAAAGGACACCAAACCGAGTTGTTGGAGGAAAATAGTCTTTTCTTGATATGAATAGCCTACTCTCTCCTGTTTTGCTACTTGTAAACTTAGTCTTTTGTGTAAATGTTGCATATTAGCTCTGACTAAATCAATTTTCTCTTTTCTTCCCTCTGGCTTTAATTCAGCAAAAATCTCTATTTGTGGAGATTTTTGCACCATCGAGTTCATTTTTTTATTTTTTTGGTGAGATGGATTCAGCTTTTTTATAACTTGTTCCTGAATAAAATAATCACCTTTATCCATATATTCCTCAATAACCTTCGATTCTCCTTTAACTAGCAAAGCAGTTTCATTTATAGTTGTTGTATGTCCTTTATCTGTTATTTGAATTGAATAACGTGAAATTAACGTTATTTGTTCGTTTTTTCCGTTTAAAGCAGAAAAATCTGTTGCCATTTCTGGTTTTACTTGATTTTCTTTATGGGTACAAGTCTCATTTTCCAAGGGAATCTCAGATAAAATTAATCCACTACCGATAATAATTGTGAAGAGGAAATTACCCAAAATAGTCTTTTTCAAAGGAATGATAGGTAAATTAGCGATAATGTCAGATTTTAATAAAACTTTACTCATGATCTTAAACCTATATATCAAGTTTTATAGTATACTGGTGACGTGAATACTAAACTTGTTGAATACAAACTTAGCCTATACCAAATTTGTTGAGTATGTCAAGGGTTATTTTAGGTGAACTCTATTTTCAGAGAAATAAAACAACAGTATAGTAAAATCAGCTGTAAAATTTTTAAAAAAACATATGACGTTAACTCACACTATTTTAGTAGCTCTAACGACTAAATCCCATACCGGATATGAAATTTGGAAGACGTTCGAAGAGAGATTGAATTTTTTTTGGAAAGCAACACAACAGCAAATTTATCGAGAATTGGGAAAGATGGAGAAAAAAGGATTCGTGAATTCAGAGATTATTCTTCAACAAGGTCGTCCTAATAAAAAACTTTATTCAATTACGGAAGAAGGGCAAATAGAGTTAGAAAATTGGATCAGTTTACCATCTGAACCCACAGTAATTCGAGAAGATTTGTTAGTTAAAATTAGGGCAGGAGATTTGGTCAATCCAGATATTATTGTTCAAGAATTGAAGCATCATCATCAAATTCATCAAGAGAATTTAAATACTTACCAACAAAGAGAAAAAGATTTTTTAGAGAATATTAATAATTTATCTCCATCAGATTACTGTCGTTATTTAACTCTTAAAAGAGGTATACGTTATGAATATGGATGGATTGAGTGGTGCGAAGAAGCTTTAGAATATTTTACTAATTTGAAGCTAGAATGAGTTGGTTAAATTCTCAATTGATTTACATCAACTATAGATCTGAGATCTATAGCAATCAGGAATGAGGTGTGAGAAAATGAAAGAATAGTAAATCTAGA
>NZ_JARVCN010000388.1:0-2798 GCF_038442745.1 Crocosphaera sp. Alani8 | reverse complement strand
TTTCTGCTAAACTCTCCACTTCTGAATTGTTGGATTTGATGAAATAGCTCTGCTCATTTTTTTATACGTTTATAAATAGATGTATAAGATAAAAACCACTTTTATTAGCCAAGTTATTTGATCTCTAGCTAATTTCTTCAGTTACTTTTTGTATCTTTTGAGATTCTTCTGCCAAATCCTCCCTCTATTGTACTTTAGTCTCATTTTTCTTCATATTCCTTCTTCTTACTCCTACTCATTTTTTAATCCTACTCATTCACTTCTTAACTTATACTGGTATAATCCTCATACTCATATAATACTTATACTTATATAACATCTGGCATTTCTTTAATTATTATCCACATTTTCAGATAGTCACTCAATCTTTGCCATCCTTTCCATAAGGTCTGCACTCCTGGCTCTCCATCCCCTTTTCTGCACATAAATCCTCCTAATCTTCCTATCCACCTCACACATTCATATATTGTCGGTATTTCTGACGGGAACTCCTTTTTTTTAGTAATTACACAGTATAGCACCTGCCATTCTTCCTCTTCCAAAGCAATATCGGCTGGTTGATCTGGCATTTCTACTGCACAATATTTGAGCCACAATATTCTTGAGGCAATGATGCTGTAGGTGGCTAATGCTTTTTCGAGTCGCTCTCCTTTATCTAACATCAGCTTCTCAATGCCACAACCTGTTTTCAATACATAGTGAAATCTCTCTATTAACCAACGATATGTATAATATTTTAGAACTTTTTGGGCATCTGCTAAGTTATTTACTGCCAAAGTCGTTAATAGTACCCATTTTACTTCTTTTTCTCCTTTGGGAACCTGAATCTCTTCTGCTACGATCGCATTTACCTTAATGGCTTCCATTTCCCCATAATTCGGCTTATTCTGTGGTGGTTGAAGTTCCACTGATATCCACTTCACTTGTAATTTTGCTATTCTCGGTTTTCTTCGCGGTGTTCTCCTTAATTTTATGGCCATTTCTGCTATTGGTTCCAATTTCTCTAACTTAGAGAATAATTTATCTATTTCCTCTTCTGTTTTGACTCTCCTATTTTGTGCTGCTCTGATTAATAAGTGTGAACCTTCTCTTAACGGTTCGGCCAATAACTCGAAGATATCTCCCTCTCGATCACATACCGTTATTAGTTCTATATCTTCTGGTATTGCCTCCTGTACCTCTCTTAATGACTCTATCCATCTAAAACTTTCTTTCTCTTCTATTTTACGTTTTCTTTCTACATATCCTTTCCCTTTCCTTACTTTAACTCTTGCCCATACTTTTTGCTTCAATAAGCCGTATGGAATTCCTTCTCCACTGACAGCCAATACATTATGGACTTTTAATCCTTCTGCACCTTGTTTACTGATACTCCCCAATCCCCTTCTCCCCTTTTTCGGGGCAAATTCTAAATCTGTTGTGTCTTGCACCGCTAACACCACTTTTTCTTCTTTCAGCTTCTCTATTGTCGCTTTTTTATGCGCTTCTATTATTTTTTCTGCTTTCACATGGCGATTTTCCCAAAACTCGTAAGTGGCTTGTACATCTGATGGTTTCTCGATCGCTTGTGGTACGCTTTCGTGGGGATGTTCGGATAACTCTGATACCATTTTTTCGAGTCTCTTATTTAGCCTTTTATCGCCTAAATCAAGATATTTAAGTTCTTCAGTTACCCATGCTTTCATTTTCTTCTCCTCCTTTCATCATCCTCTTTAATATGATTTTAGTCAATCTTGACTTTTTAGCCTTTTTTTCTTATTCTTAATGAATAAATACTCTTCTATTTTTTAACTTTCATGTGACTAATCCATTAAATTAATTCTAGTATAACCCAGATAGAATAAGTCTTTCAGACTTTTCATTTACTTTCATTTTATCTTACTTTCTTCCTTAATTTTTATTTTTTTTATCTTCATCTCTTTTAATTGTGTTTTCACTTTTCTTTGAATTACTTTATACTTTTTAAAAATATAAGTCCTCTTTTCTTATTTTGTTTTCCTTAATAATTAACTCTATGCCCCATTATTACCACCTTTCAGCTTTTTTTCTTTTGTTAACTTATGTGTGACGAAGGGATAGATGATTTCTGTTGATGGACTCATGGTTGATGCTCGCACCATGCCTCGTCCTATACAAGAAGCTGCCTATGCTAAAGGTTTAATTCCTTATCTTCCTTAATTGGTTTGTTTTTCCAGGTTTTATACATCTATGGCATTCCTCATACTTTTTGGCTGACACAAATTCTTCCAAAAAAGAGAGCTTTAAAGCATACTGATGGTCAAATTCTCGCTCTTGAAGTTACCATTAAAGCTACTAGCGATTGGATTCATTCTATTCTGGAGTCTGTTAGTCAAAAAGTTGGTACTCCTCTTCAAATTATTTCTGACCATGCTAGTAATCTTAAAAAAGGGATTCAGCTTTTTCAAAGCCATCATTCTCAGGTTATTTATACTTATGATGTGACTCATGCTATGGCTAATTTATTGAAAAAACAGTTGTTTTCTAATGATATTTTTCAAAGCTTTTTATCTGATTGCCATCACTGCCGTCTTCAAGTTCAGCAAACTGAGTTGGCTTTTGCTTCTCCTCCTCCCCAAAGAACTCAATGCCGTTTCTTTAACCTTGATCCTCTTCTTCGCTGGGCTAATTCCGTTCTCCGTTATTCTTTTTCTTTCTTTTCCCCTCTTTGCCCCAATTTCCATCGACTTGAACTTTTTAATCGGTTCTTTGATAAATTTACTTGGATTTTTGTATCTTCTCAAAAAGCCAGGGGTCACTCGCTGCGAAAACTTAGGCCA
>NZ_JARVCN010000387.1:0-25262 GCF_038442745.1 Crocosphaera sp. Alani8 | reverse complement strand
TTTTTAAAACTATGTATTTTTTTATACTACATTTTGAAGTGCGGAGTCTGGGTTACATCTTGATATTTTTTTATTTCTCATAGATAGGGAGTGATTAACTGTTAACGTTTACCTGTTTCCCCGTTCCCTCATACCTCAGACTTATAGCAACTTTAAAACAATGATTTGTTCCCTGTTCCCCAAAGTGATAACTTTTTGTACCTTCTCAAGTCGCAAATTGCTGTAAATTCTCACAACTGATGACTGATTGCTATAATGGAAAGAGTTATGCTTAGTGCAGGTTGAAACTAAACATTAAAAAAGTCAAAAAAAGTTTTAGCACACTCAAAAAAAATTATAAGCTGACGTACACATAAACACAAAAGAATGAGTAATCAAAAAACAAACTTAACGATTATCGGTGCAGGATTGTGGGGACAAGCATTAGCTACATTAGCTAGATATAACGAAGAAAATAATGTAAAAATTTGGTCACGAAAAAGTAACGAATCTTTAGCTTCTGTTGTCAAAGAAGCAGACGCAATCCTCTCAGCAGTTTCCATGAAAGGAGTAAGGTCAACCATAGAAAAATTAACAGCTTTAACAATTTATGAAGAGACTATTTTTATCAGTGCGACAAAAGGATTAGAACCCAAATCGATCCTAACTGCTTCACAAATATGGCAAAAAAGTTTTCCAAATAATCCAGTTGTTGTTTTATCTGGTCCCAATTTATCAAAAGAAATAGACAAAGGATTACCAGCAGCAACTGTGGTAGCTAGTGACGATACAGTGGCAGCGGGTAAAGTACAAGAAATTTTTTCTTCTGATATCTTTCGGGTTTATTTTAATAACGATCCCATTGGTACAGAGTTAGGAGGAACCCTAAAAAATGTCATGGCGATCGCTTCTGGTGTTTGCGATGGTCTACAGTTAGGAACTAATGCGAAATCTGCACTTTTGACCCGTGCTTTACCAGAGATGATTCGCATTGGAAGCGAGTTAGGAGCATCCCCAGAAACCTTCTTCGGGCTGTCAGGATTAGGGGATTTAATCGCTACTTGTGATAGTCCTTTATCCCGTAATTACCGAGTAGGTTACGGTTTATCAGAAGGCAAAAAATTAGAGCAAATTTTAGAAGACTTGCAAAGTACGGCAGAAGGAGTTAACACTGCTAACGTCTTAGTAGAATTAGCCAAGAAATATAGAATAGCTATACCCATTTCTCGCCAAGTGTATCGACTTCTGAACGGGAAAACAACTCCTCAAGAAGCCGTTAAAGAATTAATGGCGAGAGATTTAAAAGCAGAATTCGATGATTTAGACTTTGCTTAACGAGAGAGTTTAATTTGTCTTCAAAGAAAGAAAATATTAAGCAACTTGTTGTTAATAAAAAAAACGTGATGACTACCAAAAATAAAACCAATAGAACCCGAAATTTCCTAGAATTATGGAATATGAGTTTTGGATTTTTTGGGGTGCAATACGGTTGGGCATTACAGATGGCCAATACCAGCGCAATTTATGAGTATTTAGGAGCTAACCCGGAACAAATTCCCCTGCTGTGGTTAGCGGCCCCAGTGAGTGGTTTAATTGCTCAACCCATTATCGGTTATATGAGCGATCGCACCTGGACTCCATTAGGCAGAAGACGACCTTATTTTCTCGTGGGTGCCATTTTAAGTTCCATTGCCTTAGTGTTGATGCCTAATGCGTCAACCCTTTGGATAGCGGCAGGGTTACTGTGGATTTTAGATACATCCGTTAACATCACTATGGAGCCTTTTCGAGCTTTCATTGCCGACTTATTACCCGAAAAACAACACACCCAAGGCTTTTCTATGCAAAGCTTTTTCATTGGTGCAGGGGCTGTAGTTGCCTCCGTTTCCCCTTGGATATTAACCCATGTTTTTGGCTTTAGTAATAGCACCAACGGAGGGGATGGAGTTCCCTTCTCCGTTAAACTATCATTCTACATCGGAGCAGCGGTTTTTTTGAGTACCGTTCTTTGGACTGTGATTACCACAGAAGAGAAACCCCCTCAAAACTTGAAAGCGATGCAACAGGCTAATGAAAATAAAAGTCTCAAGGATAAATTAGCAGAGATTGTTCATTTAATACAAGCCATGCCCAAAACCATGAAACAATTAGCTGTGGTACAATTTTTCACCTGGTTAGGTATATTTTGCCTGTTTCTTTATTTCCCCCCTGCTGTTGCTCACAATATTTTTGGTGCGGTAGAAGAAAATTCAACTCTGTATACTGAAGGCATCGAATGGGCTGGTATTTGTATCGCTGTTTATAACGGTATCTGTTTTATTTTTTCCTGGGTGTTACCTAAATTAACCATGAGACTAGGAAAAAAAATGACCCATTCTCTTTGCTTAGTATGTGGTGGAATTGGATTGATCAGTTTACTTTGGGTAGAAAAGCCAATCCATGCCCTATTTCCCATGATAGGATTCGGCATTGCTTGGTCTAGTACCCTAGCTATTCCCTACTCCATGTTATCCCATATCATTCCTGAAAAAAATATGGGGTTATACATGGGACTGTTTAATGCTTTCATTGTTATTCCCCAAATCATTGCCGCTTTTGGTTTAGGAGCAATTATGGACTACTTTCTCGATAATAATTCCTTGCTGGTGGTGGTTTTAGGGGGAGTTTCCCTCTTGTTAGCGGCTGTCTGTATTCATTGGGTAGATGAGACAGAAAACCTCGAAAATGACAGTAAAATTGTAGAATTACAGCCTACCTTATCCTAAATTGGAGGGAAGTGGGAGGGAAAAAAATCCCTCACTCCACTCCACGAATTCCCTAAATAATTTTGGCTATACGAAGACCGAAATATAGTCCCAGGGCAACGGTTGTAAATACGACAATGTATCCACCAAAAGCAGCAATAGTGAGTCCCGACATAATTTTTTTCTCCTAGATTGTGTAATTTTATGTTATTTTAACCTGTGATTACCGTTTAATACATAACCCTAGCAAATTTTTGCTCAAGCCAGAAAACTTTGTGTTAAACTCTACTCAGACTGATGAGATCGGCATAAATGTTAGTTTTGGAGTTAAAGATTAGAGCTAAAAAACATCAGTACACGGTTATAAACGAGGCAATACATGACGCTAAGTTTGTCCACAATAAGTGCTTTCTCTTTTGGATAGACAATAAAAAAGTCAATAAGTATGACCTTAATCATTGTTATCGTGTATTAGCTCATGACTTTAACTTTGCTGATAAGCTGAAATCACAAGCAAGACAGTTTAGGAGATGATACCTCTACTTTTTCAGGCTTCGCCGTGGGCATCAGCCGAAGGGAGAAATTCTGTTTAAGTAAGTAACCTCTGTGAACAAATAATCCCCCGTTATAGCCTTAGCTTAACAGTGGGAGTGTCAATAAAATAAATTGTTCATATTGACTTATGGCACGTCAAACCTCGCCCCAAAATCCTTCTATAAACGCTTCATACAACGACAATGGTTCTCCTCGAGAGGCTGATTTTGACATACAACAGGAATTATCTCGTCTTCAGGAGATAATCTACGAGAGTTTTCATATTCCTGTGTCACGATGGACAATTATCGATGAAGATAAAGTATTAGAACAATTAGAATTTATTGGAACAAAGATTCCTGAAGCCATTAGAAAAGCATTACAGGTTCTCGAGCAAAAACAAGAAATTCTAACCAATGCCGAAAACTATGCACAGCATGTAGTTCAGCAAGCAGAGCAAGAAGCCGCAGAGATTTTAGACGAATCAGGAATCATTCAACAAGCTCAACACGAAGCTAATCAAATATTGCACCAGGTACAGACCCAATGTGAAGCCATTAAAGCTCAAACGGTGGCTGAGATCGATCAACAACGACAAATGGCGAACGGGGAAATGGAAAACTTGTATCAGAAAAGTATCGCCGAAGCACAGCAAATTCAAGACGGGGCCGACGAATATGCAGATGCAGTTCTCACCCGTCTAGAACAAGAGCTAGGGGAAATGTTGGGAGTGGTGCGCAATGGCCGCCAACAACTTTACAATCATTCTGCTCAACGTCCAACGAACAATTCGGGGAAGCAGGTGTCTGGAAATAAGAAACAATCCTCATAATGATTCCATTCAACGTATTTTCCACTCTCTAAAGTACATTCAACTGTATTCAAGCAAATTGTCCCTAAATCTTCTATTAAGGTGCGGAAACTATAAACTGGGAAGTTATCTTCAGTCCGTTTTTTTCTATCCTTAGCTATAGCGGACTCACTACGCTTTGCTTTGATAACATCTTACATAGACGCTGGTTTAAGCTTAGGTTGGTTAATTAATCCTCAAGATAACACTGTGGAAATTTATCGACCCCAACAACCTACATAAACCCTATCTCTTCCCGTATCTTTATCGGGAGAGGATGTTTTACCCGAGCTTAATGTGTTGGTTGAATAGGGTTCGTGATCAAACAGAGTCTCGTTGCTTAATCAGAGAAATAGCCCTAGTAACGCTTTCGGGGAAAACAACCACTAACCCGCCTTTATCCACCTTATCTAAGCCGTAATTGATTGCTTCTGTCTCGTCTAAAATGGCTTCGTATTTAGCTTGAGAATTCTCTTGTAAAATACCTTTAATAATTAGATCGGCCGCTTCACCAAGATCCCGGCCCCTTTTATCATCGTCTTCTTTAACAATAATGCGATCAAAAACCCGAGCAGCGATTTGACCTAAAAGGACTAAGTCTTCATCCCGGCGATCGCCGGGGCCACCCACTACCCCTAACCGTTGTCCTTGCCAGTTTTTGACAAACTCTCCTACTGCTTCGTAACCTGCAGGGTTGTGAGCATAATCTACCAAAGCGTGATGATCTCCTAAGTTAAAGAGATTCATGCGTCCGGGGGTTTGTTCTGCGGATGCAGTAAATGTCCTCACCCCTTGTCTAATGTCTTCGATATCCACCCCTTGAGAAAAGGCAGCCAAACAAGCGGCCAAAGCGTTAGCAATCATAAAGGGTGCCATTCCCCCCATAGTCATGGGGACATTAACCGCTTGTTCGATTCTCAGGGTAAATTGTCCTTCGAGTATGGAAAGATAACCGTTCTCATAAACCGCGGCCAAACCATCCCGACGTAAATGATTCTGGATAATTTCGTTGTCAGGGTTCATAGAAAAATAAGCCACCTTTCCCTTGACTTTTTCCGCCATAGCTGCTACCAAAGGATCGTCGGCATTCAGTACCGCGTGACCATCCCCGTGTACCACTTCGGCAATGACACCTTTTACCCTGGCCATTTGTTCGATGGTGTTGATGTCCCCTAACCCCAAATGATCGGCGGCTACATTTAAAACAATACCTACGTCGCAACTATCGAAAGCCAAACCCGATCGCAGAATCCCACCCCTAGCACTTTCCAACACAGCTACTTCCACGGTGGGATCTTTGAGGATCATAGCTGCGCTAAACGGTCCGGTGTTGTCTCCTTTTTCCACCAAATACTCTCCAATGTAGACCCCATCGGTGCTGGTATACCCCACCACTCTACCTGTTTGGCGGTAAATGTGGGCCGTTAAACGGGTGGTAGTGGTCTTCCCATTGGTGCCGGTAATGGCGATGATGGGGACGCGACTGGGGGTGTCCGGAGGAAACAGCATATCCATGACTTGGGCGGCCACGTTGCGGGATAATCCTTGAGAGGGGGCGACGTGCATGCGAAACCCAGGAGCAGCATTTACCTCGACGATCACCCCATCTACTTCTTGTAGGGGTTTGGTGATGTCTGGTGTTACCACATCAATACCCATTATGTCAAGGCCAATAATTTTAGCCACTCGTTCTGCGATCCAGAGGTTTTGGGGGTGGATATCGTCGGTGCGATCGATGGCGATGCCGCCGGTACTGAGGTTGGCTGTTGCCCGTAAATAGGCGATTTCCCCTTTGTCTAGCACGGTTTCGAGGCGAAGTCCTTGTTTTTCCAGGATTGCCAGGGAGGTTTGATCCACTTTAATCTTGGTGAGAACGTTATCGTGACCTTCTCCCCGTCGGGGATCTTGGTTGGTTATTTCGATCAATTCTTGAATGGTATGTTCCTCATCTCCTACCACATGAGCCGGCACTCGTTCGGCCACAGCTACCAATTTACCGTTAATGACTAATAAACGGTGATCGCTACCCTTATAGAAGCGTTCAACAATGACTGTGCGATTTTTTGAGTGTTGGCTGGCGAGATCGTATGCTCCTTCTGCGTCTTCCCAGGTGTTTATATCGATGGTAATACCCCTGCCATGATTACCGTCGAGGGGTTTAATAACGATGGGATAACCCCCCACATCGGCGATAGCACTTTCTAGCTCTTCAAAAAACTCGATGGTGGTGCCTTTAGGAACAGGAACCCCTGCGTCTTGGAGAATGGTTTTAGTGCCTTCTTTATCACAGGCTAGTTCTACGGCTAAAATGCCGGAATAGTCGCTGAGGGTTGCCTGAATGCGCTTCAGATGTACACCGTAACCTAACTGTACCATTGCCCTGGCAGTGAGGGGCATCCAAGGGATATTTCTCGCTTCTGCTTCTGTAACGAGGGTTTGGGTTGATGGCCCCAAAGCTGCGTTGGCTTGTAAGTCTTTAAGATCGCTGAGATCTTGCTCCAATTCTCGGATGGGGTAACCACCTGTTTCCACGATGGACTGACAAAGGCGAACAGCGGCCCTCCCTGCATAACGGCCGGCCTGTTCATCTAAGTATTCAAAAACGACGTTATAGACCCCTGGGGTGGCGGTTTCTCTGGTGCGACCAAACCCCACGGGCATTTTGGTTAATTCTTGTAATTCTAGGGCTACGTGTTCTACGATATGCCCCATATAAGTGCCTTTTTTCACTCTTTCTAGGAAACCCCCTCGATGGCCAGGAGAACAGTAATGTTCAACCAAGCTAGGTAGAATCTCCACTAAGCCTTCGTAGAAACCGGCAATTTCGTTTGAGGGTTTTTCTGCCAAGTCCTCTAGATCTAGGCGCATAACAATCAGTTTTTTGCGCCTAATACTCCAATAGTTAGGGCCGCGCAGGGTAAGGGTTTTTAATATTTTCATACTCGCCGTTTCTATACAAAAGCACGCTTGAGGACACAGAGAACATATCCTAATGATCTTGTCTTTTCACTAGGGTGAATAGCTGTTCATAGTGAACAATTTTTTTATGTTTGTTTATTGCATTCAGCTACTTATTTTAGCAATACATTGATGTTGATGGAGATGATAGCAGTCTCCGTGGGATAAGATGTTTACTCTTAGGTTATGGAGACTGAGAGGCTCTGTGGCTAAGATGTCTGCTTGGTTGGTGTAAGTCATGTCTCTGCCATCGACGATGCTAACGGTTCCTTTGCCGACGATCCGAATTAAGCCGTCTTTTTCAAATAGGGCGCAGGTGTCTTCGTCGATACCCATACCCAGTCTTTCTGGATGGCTTGACAAGGCACTTAATAAGCGTGCCATACGGTTGCGGTTATGAAAGTGTTGATCGACAATGATTTCGGGAATAATACCCAGTCCCATGGCCATATCGACTAAAGCACGATTGGGAGACTCTCCACTGCTACCCCCTGCGATCATGTGGTGTCCCATCACAGCCGCTCCTGCGCTGGTTCCTGCTAGGGAGATTTCACCGAGTTGGACTCGTTGTCGTATCCTTTCCATGAGGGGAGTATCGGCTAATAGTCCACATAATCTTAGTTGATCGCCGCCTGTCATGAATACCCCTGTACATTCTTCGATGTATTGCTTAAAGTAGGGGTCATTGCCTTGGTCGCGGTCGCGAATATCTAGGACTTTAACGTATTTGGCTCCCATTTCTTCAAAGATGTTTTGATATCTCTCCCCGATTAACACAGGTTCTCTTGAAGCTGAGGGAATAATACCTATAGTGGCATTGGTACCACCTGAACGAAACCAAAAGGTCTGCAGAATTTCTTTACCATGAACTTTGTCTTCTGCGCCACCGATAACCAAAATGGCAGTAGTTGTGGATTGGGACATGGGGCTTGGTTGGGATTGAGTCTCTAATTGCAACATAATCTTATCTTTCTAGCCAAAGAAGGTTCGGTACGTTCGCGCTTGTTAGTCATAATTAGGGATAAGAGCGGAATATGCCAACGTTAAGCCTTGGTACTTACTCAATTCTTGGCCCCTTTTCTCTGATCCATTTTAAGCTACACTAGCCTCGGAACTGTAAAATTAATATTATTTTTGTAACTTTATGCAGGTCGATTGTGAATATCGATGTCATTACTTTATTTCCCGATTTTTTTACCTCTGGCTTACAGTCTGGTTTACTGGGTAGGGCGTTAGCGAATGCGATCGCTTCTGTTAACCTGGTTAACCCCCGTGATTTTACGGTGGACAAGCACCACCGAGTGGATGATATCCCCTATGGGGGTGGGGTGGGGATGGTACTGAAACCTGAGCCAATTTTTGCGGCGGTTAATTCTTTACCTCGCTTACCTCACTCACAAGTGATTTTGTTGACTCCCCAGGGTTCGCCGTTAACCCAAACTACTTTACAAGATTTAGCTACCCATTATCAACAATTGATTTTGATTTGTGGTCATTATGAAGGGTTTGATGAGCGTATTCGTTACTTAGCGGATCGAGAAATTTCTCTGGGGGATTTTGTTTTGACTTGCGGAGAAATTCCTGCTTTGGCATTAATTAATGGGGTGGTTCGTTTATTACCTGGAACGGTGGGTAAAACTGAATCTTTAAAAGCAGAAAGTTTTGAAGAAGGGTTATTGGATTATCCCCAATATACTCGTCCTGCTGTTTTTCAAGATTGGGAAGTCCCTGATATTTTACGTTCGGGAAATCATCAATTAATTGCTCAATGGCGACGGGATCAACAGATACAAAGAACTCAAAAACGTCGTCGGGATCTTTGGGAAAAATGGTCTAGCGAAACGAGTTCGGATCAAGCTGAATCATAAATAACAAATTTAGGATATCTTCCATTTATATTTAGTTATTAATAGTCAGCATCCAACTATACGCAACCATGAGGACAAAAAGGAAGCCTATCAAGAATTCGGTATGGGTGGATATCCAATTGGATATGATATCTCTAAAAAAGCGTAAACTTTCTCTTCTCTTTTGTCCTAGTTGCTTCATCAACATTTCCACTTCTTTATCAACTTCTTCGATAGACAAGTCGCCTTGTTGATAACGGGATTCAATTTCATCTAGTTGTCGCCAGTATTGGTGCGTCGCTTCAAAAAGGTTGGGAAACATGGTGATTGGGGATTATTTGTTAATTTATATTACTTTTAGTGTAATAAACTTTACATTTTGCTCACAATAGGGAAAACCCTACTATCCCGACCAATAATGAATTTTAGCCTTGTTCCCTAGAGTAAACATAAATAAAACCTTAAGAAACATCTGAAAAGTTACATAAAACTTTACAATAGGATCATAAGATAAATACTGCCAGTCAGTTGATATCAAGGCTGGTTTATAATAAAGAACCCCAAGGATAGTTGATCTTTGGGGTAATTATTATTGTTTAATGCTGTAATTGTTGTATGGTTTCTCGTCGTACGCTTTTCAAAATTCTGGGAGTTGGGGGTTTAGGTAGTTTAATCACTTATTCTCGGTTTAAAAAGCCATCTCCTTCGTTTTATCAACAAGATAATTTAACCTTACCTTACGGTTTAACTAACCCTAAATCTGTGGTTATTATTGGTGCCGGTTTAGCTGGTTTAGCTTGTGCTTATGAATTAAGTTGTCGTGGTTTTGAGGTAACTTTATTAGAAAAGTCAACTAATTTAGGGGGAAAAATTGCAAGTTGGAAGATTAATATTGGTTCAGATATTTTCAATATGGAACATGGTTTTCATGGCTTCTTTCCTCACTATTATAATCTCGGGCAAATCGTTTCTGAATTGAAAATTGAAAATAATTTTCGCTCTTTGGGATTTTATTCTGTTTTATTTTCTGATAATACATACAATTATAAACCCGAAAATTTTTATCCTAGTCATTCTTCTTTTCCTTGGAATATTCTTGATCTTGCTATTTGGTCAGATAATCGTTTCAATTGGGGAATTAATATTAGTAAGTTATCCCATTGGCAACTATTTAAAGAGATTACAGGATTTAAAATTCCTGATAGTTTTGAAAGGTTAGATCATCTTTCCGTTCTTGAATGGTCAAAGATAGGTTTTCCTCAAGGACTTTATGATTTGTATTTTTTACCTTTTGCTCGTTCAAGTTTAAATGCACCAGATGTTTTAAGTGCAGGGGAATTGTTACAATTTTTCCATTTTTATTTTTTTGGTAACCCCGAAGGTTTAGCATTTAATGGCACAAGAGACGATATGGGAACTAGTTTAGTTGAGCCGATTATTACTAGTATTAAAAGTAATCAAGGTAATGTTATAAAAGAAGCACATATCGGTAATATTATCTGTGAAGACAATAAAATTACTTCTATTAACTATCAACAAGGAAGCGAAGTTACTAATATTCCTTTTAAAGTCGAAAAAAATACTATGTTATGTGATGAAAATGATACCTATTACGGTGATAGCGATCGCTTATTTTTGGAAACAGATAAAACAGTGATGGGTTTAAGCTGTACACATCAAGGTTGTACGGTAAAAAAACAAGAGGATGGATCGTTTTTATGTCCTTGTCATGGTGCAGTTTACGATGAAAATGGTCAAGTAAAAAATGGTCCAGCAAGACAAAATTTAGCCCAGTATAAAGTTATAGAAAAAGATTATCAATCTGTTAATTTAGTTAGCCAAGAAAATAGAGGAAATATCAACAGCGAAACCCTACAAGCAGACTACTACGTTATTGCTACCGATGTTCCAGGAATACGTCATTTATGGACAAAAATAGAAGGAGAAAATAGCGACAGCTTAACACAAAAAATTGAACAATTAGCGGTTGCTGATCCGTTCGCAGTTGCTAGGTTTTGGTTCGATCAAGATTTTGCTTGGGAATACAGTAACTTTACTTCCCTTTCTGGTTACAATCTCACCGATAGTATTACCTTATATCATCGTATTCAAAACCAGTTTATCCAGTGGTCCAAAAAAACAGGGGGAAGTGTCGTAGAATTACACGCTTATTGTTACAAAGAAAAAGACTTTCCTACCCAAGACATTTTACTACAAACCTTTGAGAAAGAACTATATGAGATTGTACCTCAACTAGCAGAAGCTAATATATTACACAAAGAATTAGTTAATCAAAAGAACTTCTCTGGTTATCCTCCCAATAGTTATCATAATCGTCCAGAAACCGTTACAGAAATAGATAACTTATTCTTTGCAGGAGACTGGGTTAAAATGCCTTTTCCCTGTGGTTTAATGGAAAAAGCAGTTAGTAGTGGGTTATTAGCGGCTAACGCTATTTTGGAGAAAGAAGGTTTGCAAAGACGAACCTTATTAACCGTTAATGAAGGTATTAAATTGATTTAAGTTTGTTATTTTATGTTTAATTGTAATTCTGAGGTGACGAGGAATATTATTTACATCTTATTAATAAGTCCGTGATTAACATTGGTTAACTGCTGTGGTTTTAGATTAAAATGTAAATAAGTTCACCCTACTGCAGATTGATTGTTGAACCATGAATGAACCTATCACAGTGACTTACTCTCTAGAAGAAATTTTAAAACGTCTTGAGGGTAAAATCGATAAAATTGATGATAAAATAGACAGGATGGATGGAAGAATCACTAATCTAGAAATAGGTCAAGCAAGATTAGAGGAAAAGTTATCAGGAGACATCAAAAGTCTTGATGAGAAATTATCGGGACAGATTAAAAGTCTTGATGAGAAATTATCGGGACAGATTAAAAGTCTTGATGAGAAATTTACAGGAGAAATCAAAACCCTTGACACCAAAGTAGAAGGTATTGGTAAACGTTTAGATAATCAAGAATTTCTTAATCGTGGTGTATTGATTGGTTTGATTGTCGCTTTGTTAGGGGGTTTAGCAAAGATGTTTGGTTGGATAGGAACTCCCTAGTTAAGATAATTATAGGCTGTGCAATTGTCAGATAAATTGTTAAATTAAGTGTAAATTATTAACATTGCTTTAGAATATAAACTAGGGATAAAAACATTACTAATGAACATCAATACTGTCAGTTTACCTGCTATTCTCCAGTTAAATATAGACTTAACAGATCAGCAGTTTTTTGAACTTTGTCAGAAAAATCGTGACTTAAGATTTGAGCGTAATGCAAAAGGGGATTTAATTATTATGCCACCAACAGGTAGTGAAACCAGTGATCGCAATGCTGAGTTAACCTATCAATTACGCGCGTGGAGTCGGCAAAATAAGCGAGGAAAGTCCTTTGATTCTTCTGGTGGTTTTAGGTTGCCTAATGGCGCGCAACGTTCCCCAGATGCTTCCTGGGTGACAATGGAAAGATGGAATAATTTGACGCAAGATGAAAGGGAAAGATTTGCCCCTTTATGTCCTGATTTTGTAGTAGAGTTAATATCTCCTAATGATTCCCTGGAAAAGACAAGAGAAAAAATGCAAGAATATAAAGAAAATGGTGCCAAGTTAGGATGGTTGATTAATCGTCAACAAAAACAAGTAGAAATTTATCGTCCTCATAAAACAGTCGAAATTTTAGACTTTCCAGAAACATTATCAGGTGAAGATATTTTACCAGGGTTTATTTTAGATTTACTTCCTATCTGGTAATAGTATCTAAATTAAATTTTAAGGTACTCTATACATTCTCTCTTCTATGGCTGCCCAAGTTTCATTAGTGACTAATTCCGCAGCGCCTTTACAATTTAACATCAAATTATAAACATAAAAATAGTTTTGATCAATTTCTCTTAATTCATTACTGGATAGATTAATCATATCCAACGTAAGCTCAAAAGCATTTAACCAAGTTTCCAGAAGTTGATTAGCAAACCTTTTATGAACTAGTCTAGATTCAGTGTTATTAGGGATTTTGGTTTTTATTTTTTCCATTTTTCCCCTTAATTTTTGTAAGTTTAAATTGGAAAAAAGGGGGCTGGCCGCCTCCATATTATCAATCGTTGTAATAAAGTTTTGGATAGCATAGGGGTAAGGATAGGCGTAGGCGTTGGCATAGGCGTTACCGTAAGGGTGGATATAGGCATAGGCGTTGGTGTAAGCCTTCGCATTGGCATAGATGTTACCATAGGCATTGACGTTAGCGTAGGCGTTGGCAACGGCCTTGGCAAGAACTCTTTTAGCAACAGGTGTCAAGTCAGCAGTGGAGTGTTGAGTTGTGCTTTCAGCCCATTCTAATAACATGATAAAACGGTGTTCACGTAATGAGAATGGATTTTTATTTTTTAGGGAGTTTAAATAGATTAAAGCTTGATTCTCCATCCCTAAAAGTAACTCATCTGCGCCTGTTTTTCCTCCCATTAATCCTGCGATTAAAATGAATACTTCTTTCCATCTTGTATCAGTGACATGGCTATTAACAGTTTCTGCGATCAACCCGTTGTCTACAATGTATTTAGCGGTTAAGTATTCTTGTAAGGTTAAATGAGAAAAGGAATAAATATTATCTAGTCTTTCTACTAAAATACCTTGTTGAATGGCAATAGCGTTTAATACTGCTCCCCCATCTAAATCTTGAAAAGTATTCAAATTTCTTGATAAAAATGTTCTTATTTTATTGATTAATTCTTGAGTTTTGAAAAATAGTTTATCCTTAACAAATCCCTCATAAGCGATTTCTGAAAGTAACATTATTTCTGATTTTGTTGTAAAATCTTTATAAATAGGATCCCGTTCTAATTTTTTTTCACCCCACCATTCTTCTAAGAGTATTTCTAATGCCCTTTTATATAGCTCGCTTCTATTTTTAGGTAAGGTTTGAGATTTATCATAAACCAAACAAATAAAGGTTAATAGTAAAGGAGTTTTGGCTAACTCTTTTGCACCTGGATTTTCTTCTAATGCTCGTAAACATTTTTGATCAGTTTCTGCTCGTTGATCGGTTTCAGAACTAAACCAGTTACTAATAAAATCTTGGATTTGAAGATCATCAAAATCAGCAATAATAACGCTATTAAATTGCTTAAATTGGTGTTGATAAGCTGCGGTACGACAAGAAATAATAAAGCGATTTTTATCATTATTTTTAACTAATTTTCTAGTTTCTTCTACTACTGAACCAACGACTTTATTAGAGACTTCATCCAAACCATCTAACAAAATGATAAATTTTCCTTGTTTCAATCCTTCCTCAACAAAATTATTTAGATCAGGAAAATCACAATCCCTAAATATTGTCTTTATAGTAGTCAATAAATCAATTTCTGGAAGATTATTAAATTGCTTGAGTTCGATAAAAATAGGAATACATTTATTATGTAAATTTCCTTTGAGAGAATCTAAGCCAACCTTTCTCAATAAAGTAGATTTTCCCGATCCAGGTGCGCCTAAAACTGTTAAAAACTTATACTGATTAGCAACATCTCTTCCTATTAATTTTTCTTCCTCTTTATCAACATAGAATCCCTTTCTCTTTTTGAAAATGTCTTTAATTCCATCCTCATTACGCAACTGTTTGATTAAATTTTCAGGTAATACTTTAACCGTTGTATAAATATCTTCTAACTGCGTGGGGTTACGCATCCCTAAAACCTTAAGCTTTCCATAGCTTTTATAATAATTGCTGATGTATTGTCTAGCTACTTGGAAGATTTTATCTTTATCACCTGGGATAATTTCTAGAATTAAATTACTAAAATATTCAATAATTTTCGGTTCGATTGGCGTAGGCTCGATGCGAATAATTTTATCTAAAGTAGCTGATTTAACTCCAGAAAATGATAAAGATTTTAATATTTCTTTAGCTGTTCCTTCTACTACTAAAAAACGACTTACTTTCCCGCCATGAATAACTAAATCTAAATTATTTAATTCCGTAATTGTTTGTCCTACTGTTCCCGTTTCTAACTGCTTGTTTCGTTGTTCAATTAATGCTTGACGATATTCCACACGAGAAGAAAACTGGGAAGGTTTTAAGGTTTCAGCAGGTGATAAAATAGCCTGGTCTTCGTTTAATACTATCACTACTTGTAACATTTCATCGCTTGACGAATCAGCTAATATCTCTTGTAAAAGAGGATCAGCTTTTGCTTTTTGTTCAGTAGTAAGTTGCATAATATTAATAGATTAAATCAGTATAAATTGACTAAATAACTAATAACTGACTTCACCATACAAGGTAAAAGTCAAGATAAATCTCCTACTTGAACTAATCCTAATCCCTGACGTTCTTTAGGTTGATTTAACAATTTACATCGACTTAACAACTTATCCCGAAGCTGCGACACCGTTAAATCAGGATCCCTTTCTAATAATAAAGCAGCCACCCCAGACACAATAGGAGTCGCCATAGAGGTGCCATTCCAAGATTCATAACCTCCCTGTACCACCGAGGAATAAACCTGCTCTCCTGGGGCGACTAGATGAGGGATATTATATTCATGATAGTTGATATTTATTTTTGCGCTACTACTACGGTGCCAAACCCTACCTTGATTGTTACTAGCACCCACTGAGAGAACATTTCTGTAGTTCCCTGGACTACGAGTATAATTGCATCCCTCGTTACCCGAAGCACACACAGGGAGAACTCCCACCGCCAACATATCACGGATTACTTCCTCCATTTCAGGAATAAAAGCTGGTAATCCAGCAGATACATTAACAATCTGAACTTCTGGGTTATTAGCAACCCATTCCAAAGCCATGATAAAGTTTGCTAGACTTCCTTCTCCTTTTGGTATCATTATTCCATTTAAAAGTGTAGCATCTGGTGCTACACCGATGAGTGTTCCACAAATCAACCCTGCAACGTGGGTTCCATGACCATCGGTATCTAAAGAATTGCCTAATTGCTTGACTTGCCCTTGTTTTATGTCAAATTCAACAGATTGAGTTATTTTTCCTCGTAATGCAGGATGTGAACTATCAATACCTGTATCTAAGACAGCGATGGTGATACCTTTACCTGTAACTTTACATGATAAGCTATGGTTAATTGCTTCTAAATGCCATAAATCATCATCTGTTAAGCTATTTTCACTTTTAGAACTTGTGGTAACTTTATCGGGTTGAATGAGATCAAAAGTTTGGTCTTTTAAGATAGAAAATTCTAGTAATTGTTGTTGTGTATTTTTTGCTTCTTCCTCTGACATTTCTATGATTGCTGTACCTGTAACTCCTAATTTTTCAGGACTTTTGAGAAATTTTATGTCTTCTTTTCCTTGAATATTTTCAGCCCATTGATTTAAAGTTTTATAGGTTATATCTTTTCGATAAATAGTTTCAACTTCTTGGGTTTGCTGGCGACGACTTTCTAGAGTCAACTTACGAGAATCTAAACTCAAAGATTGGCTGACAAGATTGGCTTTAGGACGAATAATATAAATGGGCATTAAAAATGTTATTTTGGGGGTTTCTTTTTATTATATAGGGTTTCTCAGCTCCATAAGGTACACCTAACTCCAGTTTTCTCCTCTCTCAGTCAAAAAGATAACTTCTGTACTTCACTAGTATGAGAACTAGTATTGGTTAAAATATCATTGTCGATACTGTGAGTGACTAAAAAATTGTAATTATGCTATAAATATCAACAATTCAACTTCTATCAGCTTCGCATTATTTCAAAGCTGATAGCTGATAGCTGATAGCTGATAGCTGAATACTTACCTATTGACCATTTAAAAATTTTAGAGTTTAAAAAATCATGACCATAAAAGCATTTGTCACAGGGGGAACTGGATTTATTGGCGCAAACTTAGTGAGACTTCTATTAAAAGAAGGTTATGAAGTTCGTGCTTTAGTTCGTCCCCAAAGTAATTTAGAAAACCTGAGAAACTTAGATATTGAAATAGTCAAAGGTGATCTTAATGATATCAGTTTAAGTGAAAAAATAAGAGGGTGTAATGTTCTATTTCATGTAGCAGCACATTACTCCTTATACCAAGCAGATAAAGATAAATTATACCAAAGTAATGTATTAGGAACTCGCTCTATTTTAAACGCAGCCAAACAAGCAAACGTAGAACGTATAATTTATACAAGTTCAGTTGCAGCTATTGGTGTGGGAAAATACGGAGAAATGGTTAACGAAACCCATCAAAGTACCGTAAATGACCTAGTAGGACATTACAAAAAATCAAAATATTGGGCGGAACAAGAAGCTAAAAAAGCTATAATAAATGGGCAAGATATAGTTATAGTCAACCCCAGTACCCCCATTGGACCATTAGACATTAAACCTACTCCTACAGGAGAAATTATCTTGCGTTTTTTACGCCGTCAAATGCCAGCTTATGTCAACACTGGGTTAAACCTTATTGATGTGCGAGACGTGGCGAAAGGTCATCTATTAGCGTTAGAAAAAGGGAAGACTGGGGAACGTTATATTTTAGGTAATAAAAACCTTAGTTTAAAAGTCTTATTAGAGGAATTATCCCAACTAACAGGCTTAAAAGCACCAGAAAGAACCCTACCACTTTGGCTACCTTTAACCGTAGCATGGGTAGAAGAGAAGTTATTATCTCGTGTAGGTAAAGAACCGTCAATTCCTATAGATGGGGTCAAAATGTCCAAACAGCCTATGTATTATAACCCGTCTAAAGCCATTGATGAATTAGGTTTGCCATCTTCTCCTATTAAAAATGCTCTAAAAGATGCCATCGATTGGTTTACCGATAAGGGTTATGTATAAGTCAATTACTATTAATATAAACCAAAAATTATGGAAAATGCCGTTACTTATTGTTGGAATGATATTGGAGTTTCTGGGAACAGTTCTTGTCCTGAGTTAAAAACAGTTTTTCACTGTCGAAATTGTCCTGTTTATCGAGGTGCCGGTAGAACTTTACTACAAAGAGATTCCCCAGAAGGTTATGTAGAAGAGTGGACTGATATATTAACTAAAGATTGGCAACAAGACGAATACAAAGCAAAGGAAAAACGACTCGGTTTAGTTAAAAAAGAAATAGCTAGTGATGAAATTACAGCTCTAATTATTTTTAGAGTTGCTAAAGAATGGTTAGCTTTACCAGCATGGGTTGTTAAAGAAATTACCCATATTCATCCAATTCATACTTTACCTCATCGCAGTAACCACGTTTTTACTGGTATTGTTAATATTCGTGGTGAGATTTTAATGTCTATTTTACTGAGAAATTTATTATCGTTACCCTCTGTGGAATTAGATGAGGAAAACAATGATTCAAAATATTCATCCTCTCTTGTTCCTGTAATTTACAAAAGAATGATTGTAATTGAAATACAATCTAATCGTTGGGTATTTCCGGTGGATGAAATTTTAGGAGTTTATCGTTTTTCATCAAAACAATTGCGAGATACTCCCGTTGTTATTTCTAAAACTCCTGATACATATACGAAAAAAATACTAACCCTAGAAGACAAGAACATCAATTACTTGGATTATGAATTAGTCTTCTATGAATTATTATTCTATACTTTAAACAGAGCCTAAAACCAAACCAACAAAGTTATTATGTCTGTCATTAGTGTAAAAAACCTTAGTAAAATTTATAAAGTGTCTTTAAAAAAGCCTGGACTTACGGGTACAATAAAACACTTTTTTAGACGGACGTATAGGGACATATCAGCAGTTAAAGATGTATCTTTTACAATTAATCCTGGGGAGATTGTTGGCTTTTTAGGAGCAAATGGCGCAGGAAAAACCACCACATTAAAAATGCTAACTGGATTAATTCATCCCTCAACTGGTGATGTTCAAATAGTTGGCCATATTCCTTTTAATCGTCATCCCACTTTTCTCAAAAAAATGAGTTTAATTATGGGGCAAAAACAGCAATTATTGTGGGATTTACCCGCTTTAGATTCCCTAAAAATAAACGCTGCTGTCTATGAAATTCCTGATAAAATTTTTCAAAAAAGACTTCAGGAATTAGCAGAAATGTTATCCATTGAAGAACAATTAATCCAACCAGTTCGTAAACTCTCTTTAGGGCAAAGAATGAAAGCAGAATTATTGGCTGCTTTATTACATCATCCCCAAGTTTTATTTTTAGATGAACCGACTTTGGGGTTAGATGTCAATTCGCAAGCTGCTATTCGTTCCTTCCTAAAAGAGTATAATGAAAGATACCAAGCAACTATCTTATTAACCAGTCATTATATGGCTGATATTACTGCATTATGTGAAAGAGTATTATTGATTCATGAAGGACAATTGATTTATGATGGAAGCTTAGAAGACTTAGTAGAAAAGTTCACCCCTTATAAACAGGTAAACGTCGAGCTTTCTTCTCCTTTACCATCCGAAAAATTAGCAGTTTATGGACAAATTGAAACAGTGAAAGGACAAGAAGTTAGATTTTTAGTCAAACAAGAAAATCTGACAGAAACCATCGCTAAGATTTTAGCTCAACTAGAAGTTAATGATCTTAGTGTAACAGATCCCCCCATTGAAGAAGTTGTTAGTCAAATCTTTTCTAGGGGAAATGTTGATATAGATAACAATAACTAGGATATAATTATGCAACAAAATATTGATATTCAATCCTTAAAAGTTAGAAGAAAAAAATTAGCAGAACTGCTCAATACTCCTGCAGTTTTATGGTCAGGAAAATCCCCCTCTAAAAACTTTCGAGCCAACTATTACCCCTTTCGCGCCAGTAGTCATTTTCTTTACTTTGCAGGACTTCCAATAGAGAATGCAGCGATAAAACTGGAAAATGGCAATTTAGACTTATTCATGGATAACCCCCATCCTGATAGCACATTATGGCACGGAGAAATGCCAACAAGGGAAGATATAGCCTTACAAATAGGAGCAAATAATGCTTACCCTATGGAAGCATTAAAAGACAAAATAGATGGAGTTGCTACTGTTGCAGTTCAAGATACTTTTACTAATGAAAAACAGAAAAAAATATTACAACGATTTCTATTAATAAATAATGATTTAAATGAGCTTGATTATAAATTAATGCAGTCTATAATTTCCTTACGTTCAACTCACGATGATATGGCATTAAAAGAAATAAAAAAGGCTGTTGGTGTTTCAGTTAAAGCTCATGAAATTGGAATGAAGTTAACAAAAAATTCCATAACAGAAGCACAAGTGAGAGCAGCAATGGAAAGCTATATAATAAGTCAAAATATGATCTGTGCTTACAATAGTATTGTTACTGTTAATGGAGAAATTTTACACAACGAAACTTACAATAACTCCTTAAAAGCAGGAGACTTAATATTAGCTGATGTTGGGGCAGAAACTCCTTTAGGATGGGCTTCAGATATTACCAGAACTTGGCCAGTTAGTGGTCATTTTTCTAGTAGTCAAAGAGATATTTATGATATTGTTTTAGCCGCCAATTCTGCTTGTATTGAAAACATTAAACCAGGAGCAGAATATCGGGATATCCATCTGTTAGGTGCTAGAATTATAGCAGAAGGTTTAGTGAACTTAGGTATTTTAAAAGGTAATCCCGAAAGTTTAGTAGAAAAAGACGCTCATGCTCTATTTTTCCCCCATGGAATCGGTCATTTATTAGGATTAGATGTTCATGACATGGAAGACTTAGGGGACTTAGCAGGGTACGAAAAAGGAAGAACAAGAAGCGATCGCTTTGGGTTAGGATATCTTAGGTTAGATCGACCACTCAAAGTAGGAATGGTAGTAACCATTGAACCTGGTTTTTATCAAGTTCCAGCAATTTTAAATAATCCTAAATTTAAAGAAAAATATTACAATGATGTTAACTGGGAGAAGTTGAAACAGTTTTCCGATGTTAGAGGAATTCGTATCGAAGACGACATTTTAGTAACAGAAACGGGAGTAGAAATTTTAACTCAAAATTTACCAAAGAAAGTACAAGAAATAGAAGAATTAATAAAGTAAATTTAGGGATAATTAATCTGTTTTTAGGTTGTCCCAGTTTTTCTAGTAAAGTTAGCATACAGTTCCTCTGTATTAAGCAATCTCCATAATTCACCCAGATGGGTGAACCTTTTTGATGAAGTCAATTAACAACAACTAGTTTAAAGTGGTAGCTACAGCAAATCAGTAAACTTCCTTAAATGTCGAGGAGAGTATGAGATGAGTCCTTTAGATCCCCATCAAAAACTGGTACACTTTTTAAGACAAGAGTTGGACATTCCTGCGGAGTCCATTGCTTTAGTTGAACGTCATCCTGAGCTTCCCTATAGTTCTTTTCCCATGTTATTGTGGCGTTATGGATTAATTACTATCGCTCAACTAGAAAGGACTTTTGACTGGTTAGATAATGGTTTTTCTCATTCTGCAAGAGATTTTTAGACTCAAAAATACATCATAGAAAATTACAGTTAATATATAGTTGTTTCTTTTGACAATAGGGAAAAATAATAATACTTATGACTTCTTTGGGTTCTTGGAAAAAACCATCATTTTTAAAACCTGGAGATACAATTATAGCAATTTCTCCTAGTGGAGCAATTAAAGATACCTCTGTGGTAGAAAAAGCAATAGAAATTGTGCGATCTCAGGGCTATAATTTAGAATTAAGTAAACATTGGAATACTCAATATGGTTACTTAGCCGGAACCGATGAACAACGCAGAGAAGACTTATTAGAAGCTTTTAAAAATCCCAATTGTAAAGCAATTATATCAGTTCGTGGGGGTTATGGTGCAGCCAGATTATTAGAAGAAAAAGACTGGGAAACTGTATTTAATAATAATCCCAAATGGTTGATTGGTTTTTCTGATATTACTAGCTTACTTTGGAAACTAGCAAAAGTTAATATTTTTAGTATTCATGGTCCTGTTTTAACTACCTTAGTACAGGAACCCGAGTGGTCTTTAAAACGCTTTTTTAACTATCTTCAAGGTGATATTTTAGCACCGTTAGAAGGAAAAGGATGGGGAAATGGACAGGGAACAGGATGCTTATTACCTGCTAATCTTACCGTCGCAACTCATATATTAGGAACATCTTTGCAACCCTCTTTAAACCACATAATTTTAGCCATAGAAGACGTAGGAGAACCCCCTTATAGTATTGATCGAATGTTGACTCAATGGAGGTTATTGGGTGCATTTTCTGGGGTAAAAGGTATTGCTTTAGGACGTTTTAGTGGTAGCAAAGGACCTGCGAATAGTTGGACTGTAGAAGAAGTTTTAAGCGATCGCTTAGGGGATCTAGGTATTCCTATTGTGTCTGAGTTACCGTTTGGTCACGATGGGGTTAACGCTATTTTACCAGTAGGAATGACGGTTAAATTAGACGGTGATCGGGGTAGTTTAGAATTTATAAATAATTAAAGTTTATTACTCAGAAAATTTACACTTAATGCAAATTTCAATATTACTTTCTGCTGTACCTTTAGTAATATAAGGAATACCTGCTTCTCCACCCAATTTAATACCAAATTTTAACGTAATTTCATCCACTTCAGCCGCAGCAAAATTCTTGAAAGAATTTAAAGTATATTCTGCACACTCTCTAATCATTTGTTGTGCTTGATCCAGTTGTTTCCTAACATCAATGGGTAAACCTCCCATCTCATCAATTCCATCATCTTGTGTGCTAGAAATAACCCTAGGAGTAATCTCAATATCTTTCAATCCTTGATCTGTTTCAAAATATAGTTTTGTTGTCATTTTGCCTCAATAATCTTTTGATTATATGAAACCACAGTTTAGAATAGAAGTTAAATTATTTTCTCTTTTTTAAAGAATGACAAAATATGCGCTAATTATTGCTATTCCTGAATACGATGGGTTTTCACCCCTTCCGAAAACTACTGGTGATGCAGAAGCGATCGCTAAAATATTATGTCAATATGGAGATTATGACATAACCAGATTACCCAAGAAAGGGAATGCTGAGATAGCAGAATATGAAATGAAAGCAGGAAAAGTAACAGATGAAGATTTGTATAAAGAATTAGAACTATTTTTGACTAAAAAAGCACAAAACCAACCTGTATTGATTTATTTTACTGGACATGGGTTTACTATTTGCGATCGCTTGGGAAGAGAAAAGGGATTTTTAGCAACATCAAACTGTAAGATAACGGTTAAAGATAAGCAAATTATTAAACAAGAAAATGCTTTACCTTTAGAGGACTTAAACTACTTAATTGAGCAAGCAAATTTAAGTGAATTAGTTTTATTATTAGATTGCTGCCATAGTGGTAATTATATTGAGACCTATTTAATGCAAAAAAGTTTGAATACATTTGAATATAAACAAAATTATTATTTAATAACTGCTTGTCGTTCTTTTGAAACAGCTAAAGTTATTAGGAAAGATGAACATAGTGTTTTCTCGGGAGCTATTATTGAGGGTTTATCTGATAATAATAAAGACGAAAAAGGGAAAATAAGTTGCAATCGCCTGTTTGATTTTGTCAACACAGAAATCGCTGGTAAGTTACAAACCCCGAGGCACATGGGAATTGGTGGATCAATTACCTTGGTTCAGTATCCTCTATCCAATAGGGAAGAAATCCCAGAAATTCAACCAATACGGGATGATCAGGGAAATATTGTTTGTCCCTATCAAGGGTTAAATGTGTTTACAGCTAAGGAAAAAGAGTTTTTCTTCGGAAGACAGGGATTAACGGAAAACATTAAACAAAAATTAGAGGAATTTGGCGTTATTCCTATTATTGGAGCTTCTGGGAGTGGTAAATCTTCGGTAGTTTATACAGGAGTTATGGGATGGTTAGAAGCAGAAAGGGAAGAATGGTGTATTTTAGAAACGATTAAGCCTGGATTTGAACCTTTAAGCGAATTAAGAAGAGTTTTTCAGGATAAAGTGAGTTTAAAACTAAGGCAGTTAAAAGAAATTATTGAAGATGAAGAGAGAGGAATGGGGGATATTGTTGAGTTTTTGCCCAATTATCAGAAATCTTTCCTATTTATTGACCAGTTTGAAGAAGTTTTTACAGTTTGCAGTGACGAATGGGAAAGAAAGCGGTTTATTGACCTGATTACGGAAATTAAGGTAAAAAATAACAATAAATTTGCCATTATTACCACAATGCGAGCAGATTTTTTAGATAACTGCTTACAGTATCAATCTTTGTATGAAATTATCCAAGATCGGGTAATTTATATGCCTCCCTTGGAAGAAAAAGATATACAAGAAATTATTATTAAACCGGCTCAACGTCAAGGATATCAAATAGAAAATGCTTTACTGATTCGTTTATTAAGTGATGTGGGTAAAAAACAAGGATTTTTACCTTTATTAGAGTTTGCTTTGACCCTCTTATGGGAAAAACGAGATGAAGATAATCAAATTTTGACCTTAGATGCTTATGAAAAATTGGGAGAGGAAAGAGAGGGTGGGGAGAATGGGAGGACAAATTCACAACAAAATACAGGGTTAACAAGAGCTTTGGATATTTATGCGGAGAAAGTTTATCACTATCAATACTATAATCAAGATAAACTCCAAAGAAAGCGAACAGAGACGGAAAAGGAGTTAATTAAGTTGATTTTTCTGCTCTTAATTCGCACTGGAAATCAGGCCAAGGATACTAGACAACGACAACCAAAAACACTTTTGTTGAATATTGCTGGAGAGGATGAAACACAGCAAGAAGCGTTAAATGAATTAATTGATGGGGAACAAGGGTTAGTGTCTGCCAGATTATTAGTAACAGGAATGGATAATCAAAACCATAGCACAATCGATTTAGTCCATGAGGCGTTAATTGAAGGATGGCAACGGTTTAAACTGTGGCGAGCAGAAAATAGAGATTTACGGCAATTATCGGAAAGATTGGAGGATCAACGTCAGCAATGGCTAAAAAATCCCATCGATGAAAATTTGATGATGGGAGGATTGTTAATGCAGGTGAGACGGCAATGGGATGAGTTACGTCCATTTTTGCTACATCCCACCGAAGACAAGGAGTTCTATCAAAAAAGTGATGAATATGAACGAAAACGTCTTGCTGAATTAGAAAATTTGTATCGGGCGATCGCTATCGCTAATGAAAAAACAGCGATTCAATTAGAAATTGAAGGATCACAAGCATTGGATAAACTGGATAAACACCAACCCACACAAGCTTTATTAACTGCGGTTAAAGCAGGAAAAGCTTTAATTCCTTTAAAACAAGCAGATGGTAATTATCCTGTAAGTAGTCCCATTTTGGCTTTAAATACTCTCTGGTATAAGGTTCCCAAACAGGTTATCACCCTCGATGGACATCAATCCTGTATCTTCTCAAAAAGCCAGGGGTCACTCGCTGCGAAAACTTAGGCCAAAC
>NZ_JARVCN010000386.1:0-2808 GCF_038442745.1 Crocosphaera sp. Alani8 | reverse complement strand
GTCTAGATTTACTATTCTTTCATTTTCTCACACCTCATTCCTGATTGCTATAGAAAATAAATAGGATGTTGTATAATGAATAAAAAGGGGTCAAAAATTATGAGTCAATCAGTAAATGTCCCTGACGAACTAGGGGAAATAATAGCAGCCGTCATTGAATTTTATGAAGATGCGGTAGGTAAAATTGACCCGTCCATCGTCTTCACAGAACTAAGACAAAATCTAAGTAACTGGATAACCAAAACCCAGTTAAAGATAGAAGAGAAGTCCGTTAAATCAAGTGAACTAACTACTGAACAAAAAACAGCCTATAAGGAAGTAATCGACTTTATAGAAAATAGTTCAGAGCAAAACTTTAGGTTAAGTGGCTATGCTGGTACAGGAAAAAGCTTTTTAATGGCCAAAGTAATCCAATGGTTAAAAGAGGAAGAGTATAAATATGCAGTGGCAGCCCCTAGTAATAAAGCAGCTAAAAACCTAACACAAATCGCTCGTAGTCAAGGCATAAAAATAGAAGCAACAACAGTAGCTAAACTCCTGAAACTACAACCGACTATTGATGTAAATACAGGACAGCAAAGCTTTGAATTTAACTCAGAAAAAGAGTTAGAATTAAAAGACTATGAGGTAATCATTATAGACGAATACTCAATGCTAAATAAAGAAAACTTTGGAGACTTACAACAAGCAGTAAAAGGAGAAGAAACCAAATTTATATTTGTAGGAGATAGTAGTCAATTACCACCAGTAAAAGAAAAAGAACCCATAGTATCTAAGCACTCTAGTATAAAAAGAAGTGCTAATTTAACCCAGATTGTCAGATACAATGGGGAAATAGTAAAGGTAGCCGAAAATATTAGGAGTAATCCTCGTTGGAATCGTCAAACTTATCCATTTGAAACATCAGAAGATGGGACAATAATGAAACTAAATACGGAGGATTGGTTTAGATGGGCATTAAGTCATTTTGAACAAGAAGATTGGTTAAGTAATGCAGATTATGTGAGAATAATTACTTGGAGAAATAAAACAGCAGATAAGTATAATCAAGCAGTTCGTGAAGCTTTATATGGAGAAAACGTAGAACAGTTAGTAATAGGAGATCGCTTGATAGCTAAAAAACCAGTATTTAGAACATTACCAGGAGGAAGGAAAAAAGAGAAAAAGATAATCCTCAATAATTCAGAAGAGTGCAAAGTAATAGAAGCACCAAGAATGAATTATAATAATCAACATAAATGGGAGTTTTATCAAGTGAAAGTAAGAACGGATGAAGGAGGGACAATAGAGTTAAGAATTCTCACGTCATCAGCAGAAGAAAAAAGACAAGAAAAACTGAAGAAGTTAGCTAAAAGAGCAATAGAAGAAGAAAACTATAGCGAAAAAAAGAAAAGATGGGTGATGTATTTTGAGTTAGATGAACTATTTGATAACATGGCTTATGCCTATGCTCTGACCTGTCATAAAGCCCAGGGAAGTTCTATAGATAATGTGTTTTTGTTAGTCTCAGATATGCACCGTTGTCCCGACAAACAAAAGATATTATATACTGGACTAACAAGGGCTAAAAAATGTTGTTATGTAGGTTAATTTTTTGAAAGAAAAGAGGTTAAGCAAAAATGGGAGAAGCGAAAAGAAGAAAAAAATTAGATCCCAATTATGGTCAGAGATCAGTGTCAGATTTAAAAGGAGGGTTAAGCTCAAATCAGTGGCGAGAAAAATTAGGATTTTCTCTATCACAATGGCAGAAAGTGTGGCCAGATTTTCAAGTAGTAGAAAATATAGAGAAAATAGATGAGGGAGCAGATGGAGTCTGGATATATGGAACAAAAGAAGGAACAGAAGGGATATATTTTAGTGGAAAATTTATGAAAGCCGAATTTTTATTGTCATTACCAAAGAAAGTACAGTCATTTTACAGTGATGATGCCTTGGCTTTATTAGGAGATGAAGATTTAGAAGAAGATGATGAGGATGATTAACTATGAATGTAATAGGCTTTTATTTAGAAATAAATAGATGATAATTATGTCCAAATTATCACCTCGCCAGAAAAAAGTAACCCGTCTTAATCGGATTAGTCATGTATTAGATAAAGCGATTCCCATACCAGGGACAAAATGGACAATTGGACTAGATCCCATCTTAGGATTAATACCAGGAGGTGGGGACACCATAGCAGGTATCTTATCAGCTTACATTATTATAGAATCAGCAAGAATGGGCTTAAACCGAAAGGTGATTGGTCAAATGGTAGCTAACGTATTGTTAGATTCATTGGCAGGTTCAGTGCCAGTGTTAGGGGATGTATTTGATGTAACTTGGAAAGCTAATGTCAGAAATATAGAACTATTAGAACATCATTTAAACTACACCCCTGAGAATAAGAAAGTTAACCGACTGTTCTTGATTGGATTAAGTATAATATTAATGATAATTGTATTAGGATTTACCCTTTTAACCTTGGCCTTAGTAACATGGTTATGGGCAAAGATTAGGGGGAATAACTAAGAGCTGAATCCTATGAGAATTAATGGCGTTTCCTAGATTTTCAAGTACCACGCTTAACTAAAAATTATCTTTTTCTACAAGATAGTTCATCGGGTTTTGATGAGAACAAAAAGCAAAAAACAGTTAGTAGTGCCTTCAAAGGAATCCCTATTGTCGGGGCTTAACTAACTGCTCCACTGTTGTTCCCTAACCACTTACTATCATTAAACTTATCCCTTGAAGATACAACCTAAGTTTAAGGAGTTAAACTCACATCTTGCACCAAGAAAAGTTGATATGAGAAGCGATGGCTAAAAC
>NZ_JARVCN010000385.1:0-2810 GCF_038442745.1 Crocosphaera sp. Alani8 | reverse complement strand
CAAGCCCTTGCCTGGACTAGATTTAGTCGATGCGACATTTTTGCGTCGCTCCCCAGCAACAACATCCTTTGTTCAACTAGGGTCTTCAATGGTCTGTTTATAGCGGTTTTCAATTGGGTGGCTCATAATAACAGCAGTGGGTAAACCAGCCAATTATGTCTTCATCAGTTACTAAATCAATGGCATCACTGATAGCTTGATTGAGGTCACTATAGTTCCTTGATTCAACACTTCTCAAGTATTCTTTGACTTTTGACCAACAGTTTTCAATTGGGTTAAAATCAGGAGAATAAGGAGATAAAAATACCACTTTTGCCCCTGCTGATTCAATCATTTCTTTGACTTCAGTTACTTTATGAGCTGATAAATTATCCATGACGACACAAGCTCCTGGCCAGAGTCCTGGCACTAGTACCTCTTTTACGTAAGTCAGAAAAGCGGGTTTATTTGTCCACCCTTCAAATGTAAAAGGTGCGAGAAAACCGTATGTAGCGATCGCTCCGATTAAAGTAACATTATTTCCTCTATTATAGGGACATTTACCATAAGCTCGCTTTCCTTTTTTTGCTCTGGCAAAATGCCGAGTCATAGCTCTATTAACTCCTGTTTCGTCAATAAAAACTAGGTCAGAAAGTTTGACCTCTCCAATTGTAGTCCAATATTCCCGTCTCAGATTTTGAACCCTATCTGTGTGAGCTTCATCTGCATGAAGTGTTTTTTTTTCGGGTTAAATTTAATTTTTGAACAAGACGACACATTGTGGGAATACTAACCTTGATATTTGTTTTTTCTTGTAGGCGATCGCTTAATTCCTGGAGAGTAGCGTCATTATCTTCTTCTACCAATTCTTTTACAATATCAAAGTGTTTTGAGTCAATTAAAGGTTCTTTTCCCCCACCATGAGGTAATGGCTCTATACTATTTGTAGTATCATAACGTCTGAGAAGACGAGTCACAAAACTATAACTAACTCGAAAACGTTCTGCTAGTTGTTTCCTTGATTCATTAGTATTATTCCTAGCTTCTATAATTTTGGTACGAATGTCTCTTGAATACGGCTTCATTTTGAGTTGAAACTAATATTTTCTGGTTTTCCTTACTTTAATCTATCCAATTGAAAACCGCTATTAGAACCCAATCCCGATTTTTTTCACTTAGCTCAACAAAAATGTCAAACCTATCCCCATGTGGAATTTCTCAATACATCTTTTGAGGAATGGATGCTAGAGGTTGATAGCTTTGATGCAGTTTTAGCAGCCACTTCTTTTCATTGGATACCCCCAGAGATAGGATATCCTAAAGCAGCAAAGGCATTAAGAGAAAATGGTTACTTGATTTTGCTCTGGAACAAAGAACTTCAGCCTTCTTATCAAGTGAACAAAAGCTTATATCCAGTCTATGAAGTTTATGCTCCCTCTTTGTGTGATCGATATGAAAATAGGGAAACACAAGAAAGGATTTTGCAAGGACTAGGACAGATAGTTGTTGATTCAGGTCTGTTTAAAAATTTGCGCTCTGGTCAAATTGAGTCTCAAGTAACTTATGGAGCTGATGAGTATGTGAAACTTTTATACTAAATCCGATTGTTAAAGTTGACTTATAATAAAGAAAAAATAACGAAGATAAGTCAGATGCCGAAAAAAGCCCATTTAGCCACCCATTATCAATCTGATGAACTTAAAAAAAAGTATCTCAAAAGTCAAGACCCAGTAGAATCGAGAAGATGGCATTTACTATGGAAAGTGTCTTTGGGATGGACAGTCAAAAATGCAGTGATCGCCATAGGAGTCAGTTATACTTATGGGAAGGAAATTGTAGCAAGATATAATAAGTTTGGAGAAGAAGGAATCAAAAACAAAAGAAATAAAAAACAAGAAAAAAAAGGAGGGAAAAAGTCACTTTTGACAGAAAAACAAATCTTAAAATTGAAGGAAATCATTAAATCAAGACCACCAGATGGAGGAATTTGGACGGGTCCGAAAGTAGCACGTTGGATAGAAAAGGAAACAGGAATAGAAAAAGTTTGGAATCAAAGGGGATGGGATTATTTAAAAAAGTCAAACTACTCTTGTCAAAGTCCGAGACCAAAACATAGAAAAGGAAATCCAGTAGAACAAGAGGAATTCAAGAAAAACTTACCTTTAAAAGTCAAAAAAATAGAAGAAAAGTATCCAAAGGCTACAATCGAATTATGGTTTTTCGATGAACATAGAGTGGGATTAAAACCAATTATAAGAAAAGTATGGAGTCCCATTGGAGAAAGACCAACAGCTATAGTAAATCATCGTTATGAATGGTTATATGTCTATGGTTTTGTCAAACCATCAACGGGAGAAACTATTTGGTATTTAATTCCAAGAGTGAACACAAAATGGCTGAATCTTGTTTATAAAAACTTTGCTAAAGATGTAGAAATTTCCGAAAAGAAAAAGGTCTTACTCATAGAAGATAATGCGGGATGGCATCATAGCAAAAAAGGGGAAATTCCGGAAGGACTTCTGGTTGCAGGGCAAACGCATCAAAAATGTGATCAGAATTGAGTTATAATGTGTTTAAGATTTCAAATTACCAGGTAATTTGAAAAACCTACCTAAAAGCTTCTACCAAAAGAAAACAGTCTGCTTAATAAAACCATTTAGAAAAAAAATGAGCAACATAATTGCTAATCTCAAACCAAGATTATTTTGAGAATCTATTTAGCCATTATTATTAGGCGATCGCTACTATCAGATCCCCAAAACTTTGGCTAAATATTTATTACTCACATCTTGCACCTGACGAGACAAAGTTCCAAACCATGTTCATAAAAC
>NZ_JARVCN010000384.1:0-2810 GCF_038442745.1 Crocosphaera sp. Alani8 | reverse complement strand
AGTTGATACATTGCTCTTGCAGCACCATACTTAACTTTTTCCACGAAATGTGTTAGGAATGGCTCTATAAGTGGGACCGCTTCTTTTGCGTCCAAAGTTCCTAAAGCTTCAATAATAGCTTCGTAGGGTTGCAGCAAATGAGGTTTATCTGGTGTTTGCTGCGCCCTTCCGACTCCATCCTCTAGTAAGGCCAGTAACGGGGGTATCGCTCTTGTATCTCCTAACATTTCTAAGGCTTGAACAGAGGATTCCCTGACATAATAGTCGTCACACTGTAACCCTTCAATCAAGTTAGGGACCACTTCGGTATTGCCTAATTTACCTAATGCTTTGGCGGAATTACGTCTAAGAGGATAACCTCCATCTGGAGAGCGATCCAGTTCATCGTGTAAAGCAATCAATAACGCTTCAATAGCTTCAGGGGTATTGACTCGAAACCGTCCTAACCACCAAGCAGCATAATATCTGGCACTTAAGTCTTCTGGCTGCTGTAAATTTGTGATAGCTTGGTTAACGCCATAAAGAGGAGAGTCGCTTTCTGCTGAGTTCTCTTGATTTGACTTCAAATTAGACATGATTGAAAGTGATTTTCTAACCATCTTCCCATATCTAATACATAGAGGGTAAGACAATGAATAAGTACGACTAGAAAAATGCCGAAAAAGATAAGGAGCTACACCAATAAGCTAAGGATAAAAAGCCTAGACCAGAAGTCATAACTAGAGCGAAAATGAGGGATTCAACGGAATTCTTCATAAACAGAAAGGTTCAAATTAATTTCGGGACTCTTCCTTTTTAACAAAACCACTGCAAAATCAGCAACGCCAAAATTTGGGAGTTTGAGTATAGACAACACTCAAACTCCAGTTACTAGACCATCTCAGTGATCTTCAGAATTTTGGCCCCCATCTTGTGTATGTTTTGAATGGTCTTAGACATCTGACTATACCTAACCACCCATTCTTGACGACTAAATTTATTTATTCTCGCAGCACCCTGCTTGCTGGAAAAGGCAATGCGAAAACGCTTGCCAGTATTGTCATAATTAGCTCCATTCCCCAGAGTTGGGGGTTTGATAGGAGTGGCTAAATTAGCAGCAATAGAGGAAATCAGTCGAGCATTGTTATTGCTACTATCATTGTTAGCTGGCCCCCGTAACAGGGAAAACATACGGTTGAAGGATTCATTTTTCAGCCCAACCACTGAACGAATGCCACGAGGAGAAGGAACGATATTCTCACCGAAACTTTGAGCATATTCGTTACTATCAAGGTAAGAGTTGATTTCAGCTGCGTATCCTTCTTCGTTGTAAATCTGAACGTGTTCAGATACTTCTTGTTGACTTTGAGGTGGACGACCTAAAAAATGCTTGAAGTTTAACTCAATAAAGCGATACTGAGACGCAGAATGGAAAAACAGAGACTGATATAAACTAGATTGCGCGACGGCTCGAACAAATCCACGAACAGTAATGTCACCATTACGTAGTTGAGATTCAGCACTGGTGAGGCGATCACTTTCCATCAAATACTGATTTCCCAATACCTGTCGATAGACGGCGGTGATGATTTGCTGTAGCTCCTCTTCAGTAGTATTGGGACGAAGTTCTAGCGGTTCCATTTCCACGGTAGCTGATGCGGTTAAATTTGCCATCATTTTATTGTGATAAGTTCTTCTGATTTTCTATTAAGTGTTAATCAGGTTTACCCCAACCAACCAATAAACAAGCAAGTGTGTTTATAACACACTTGCCAACTCCATAATTATCCCAACTAAATTAGGACATGGAGTTGATTAAATAATCTAGGTAGCCGTTATATTCAAGTAAAGCTTGAGCAGACAGATCCCGTGGCGCACAACCACGATTACGAAGGAAGGTTAAACCAGTGATATATGTAGCGGTATCAATTCCTAACGCACGATAAACTTCCCGCGCACCAGCAATTCCCCATTCATCAATGGGACCGGTACCACCAACCACTAAACAATAGTTGATTAAGCGTAAGTAGTGGACAATATCGCGCTTACACTTCTCTTTTTGAGTGCTATTATCCATGTCCCGGCCACTACCACTGGGGAACTTTTGATAAATAGCATTAACAGCTTCTTGAGCAACAGCATCATAGTTAGCAGCTAACTTTTCAGCAGCTTCCATACGAGCAGCCGCACGCTGTAAACTTCCTTGGACTGATTCTAAATCAGATGAACTGGGAAAACGACCTGCCAAGTCAGCAGCAGCAACGGTTGTGGTTAGAACGGATTTCATAATTTAGAGTTTCTCCTAGTTTTCTTTAGAAAATTCAACAAGATTGCCAATACACTTCAAAATGCCTAAATTTTTTCAGTCTTAGCTGATGGTAGCAATAACTTCATCAAAGTAAGAAGCACACTCAGCAGCTAAATTAGAGCAATCACCCTCAGTGAAGGACATCTTGTTGTATTTGCTACCTGCTTGAGCTTCAGTATTGGTATCGGTGATGTGAGCTACCGCACAAGCTTTCATGATCGCAACAGCACGAGTGGTATTACCTGTAGGAACGCCTAAAGCACTATAGGTTTCCTTTAAGCCATTTAAACAGCGATCTTTGAGAGTAGAGGGGTCACCTGTTAATAAAGCATAGGTAACATAGCGTAAGATGATTTCTCCATCACGAAGACAAGCTGCCATCTTACGGTTAGTATAAACGCCACCACCAGGTTCGGTTAAACCAGGACTTTCGCAACAGATACCAGCAATAGCATCAGTAACAATACAACTGGCGTATCTTCTCAAAAAGCCAGGGGTCACTCGCTGCGAAAACTTAGGCCAA
>NZ_JARVCN010000383.1:0-25298 GCF_038442745.1 Crocosphaera sp. Alani8 | reverse complement strand
TATTCTCAAACACTTTGGCTCAAACTATACAATTAATTTTGCTTAGGTACTTATCTCTTTTTTCAATAACTCCTAAAATAATATAACCACCATCAGTATTTGCAAAAGCTGAAATAGTTTCCCAGATATCTTTAGGTAATCCACCATCAGCCGATTTGAACTCATATTCTTGATCTTCGCCAATATCAATTTGTCGTAGTAGACGGTCAATTTTCATTTTTTAAGTATATTAGTATAAGGGTGAAATTTTGGTTCTATCCTAAATCCAATTCTCTTTATTATTGGCAGATATTTTTTTCCAAATTGAAAAGTCACAATCATCTTTAGCTTACCCAGCTCACTACTATAAATCACTATCTATACCCTCCGATTACACATTAGCCGTACATAACTTAAGTTGAAAGTAAGCTAAAAGCCGAAATTATCAAGAAACTGTGCGAACCTCTTAGAAAAGACCCTTGTTTGATTGGACTATCTGGGTGGTTTTATACAAGTTGCGATCGCATTAGCTGATTACATTTACAAGTGTTGGTTAAAACTTCAACAACGGTTACAAAGCAAACTCGAAAAACAAAATCTTTGGTTAGTAATTTTTAAAACTAATGAAGAATTAATCCAAATTAGTAAACACAACATAAAAAGATTAATTGAACAAACTGTCTTAACAAAACTAATCTGTCATCGATGACAAGTAATAAGTCACTGTAAAATACGATAACATCGGGATGACTGGATTCGAACCAGCGGCCCCTTCGTCCCGAACGAAGTGCGCTACCAAGCTGCGCTACATCCCGTACTTTGCTCCCTAATGATAGCAAAATTGAAGCTTAGAAGTCATTAAGACTTGCCACATTGTTGATCTCGATCTCAGGACAAGCGCGCTTAATCAAACCAGCTAAGACCTTACCTGGCCCCACTTCCAAAACCTGAGTAATCTCCTGTTGGGACAAGGCTAACATGATTTCGCGCCAACGCACAGATCCCGTCATTTGTTGGATTAAACGTTCTTTTAAAATCGTTGCTGAAGTTTGGGGGGTGGGATCAACATTGGAGAGAACAGGAATCTTTGCATCTGTGAAGTTAACCTCTTCTAACAATTGTTGGAATTGTGTTGCCGCTTCGGCCATTAGTGGAGAATGAAAAGCCCCAGATACCTTTAATGGGAGCGCGCGTTTAACTTTCACCTGAGAACACAGTCTATCCACTGCTTCAGGAGTCCCAGAGATAACCACTTGTTGATCGCTGTTATCGTTGGCGAGAACCACATCAGGAATGGCTGCGATCGCAGCTTCTAACTGGGAGCGATCGAACTTCATCAAAGCGGCCATTTTGCCCCCAGCAGCCTCGCTCATTAACTGGGCCCGACGTTTAACCAAATTTAAACCCGTGACGAAATCAAAGGCCTCAGCCGCATATAAAGCGGAATATTCCCCTAAACTATGGCCAGCAACTAAATCTATTTTTTGACCCTTATCTTTCAACAAGTCGATTAACATACTTTCCACGGTGTACAAACAGGGTTGAGTGTAGAGAGTGTTTGCTAACTCTGTTTCTTCTCCGCGACACTTATCTAACACCGACCAACCTAAAATTGTTTCTGCTTCTATTAAGCGGTCTTTTCCCATCGGTGTTGCTGCCAAATCTACTCCCATTCCTATTGCTTGCGATCCTTGTCCGGGAAATACCCATGCTGTTTTCATCATTTTCTACCTCTATATAAACCTTAAAATTTTTTAGCTTTGCTCAAATTCCCCAACGAAAAATAACCGCTCCCCAAGTTAAACCAGCACCAAACCCAGAACTAGCTATAATCTCACCAGGCTTAATTTTTCCCTGTCTTACGGCTTCGTCTAGGGCGAGGGGAATAGAAGCAGCAGAAGTGTTACCGTATTCATCTAGATTGGCAATCACTTTCTGAGGGGGAATTTTGAGACGTTTAGCCACGGAATCGATAATTCTTTGATTGGCTTGATGGAGAATTAACCAGTCAACATCATCGGTGGTCAATTGAGCGTTGAAAAGTGCCTTTTCTATCACTTCTGGGACTTTTTCTACGGCAAAACGGTAAACATCTCGTCCTTTCATGGTAATGGGTTTGTAGGTACCTTGATTGACAGTTATACCATCTTTCAGCTTTTTACCTGTGCCATCATAGCCAATATTGAGGGCCTCGTGTTGCTCACCGTTGCTGTACATGGCAGACCCTAATAAACGGTCTTCATCGGTGCTACCTTGACATAACACAGCCCCTGCACCGTCCCCAAAAAGGACGCAGCTGCTGCGATCTGACCAGTCAACCCAACGGGAAAGGATATCGGCACCGATCACTAAAACATTCTTATAGACCCCAGTGCGAATAAATTGACTGGCGGTGATTAATCCAAACACAAAACCCGAACAAGCTGCGGTTAAATCAAAGGCCACTGCCCGATTTGCTTGTAAAATAGCTTGCACTTTAGCTGCACTGCCAAACAGATCATCTGCGGTGGAGGTGGCTAAAATAATTAAATCCACGTCATTTGCAGTCAGGTTGGCCATAGCAATGGCCTGGGTTGCCGCTTGTGCTGAGAGTTCGCTCAAGGATAAATCTGTTGTTGCTAAATGTCGCTTACGGATTCCTGTTCTAGTGCGAATCCACTCGTCAGATGTTTCGACCAAAAGACTGAGGTCGTCGTTGGTCATCACCTGCTCGGGTGCAGAGGAACCGCAACCTATAATGCTTACGCCGATCGCTTTCAATAACCTTTCCCCCTCATAATTTAAAACAATTATAAAAGTTCAGCCGAGTTGGACTGAATGAGTTTACTTATTATCCCATTATTTTTCCACTGAGGCTTGAACAGTGTCGGGGATGGGGTCTTTTTGAGAGACTTTGATGCGATCTAATACTTGGTTATCTATCGCATCTTTAGCGAGGCGAATGGCGTTGAAAATGGAGGGCGCACGAGAGCTACCATGACTGATGATACAGACTCCTCCTACCCCAAATAGTAATGCTCCACCGTGTTCCGCGTGGTCGATCCGTTGTTTGAGGTTTTTCAGATTGGGTTTAAGAACGGCAGTACCTAGTATTCCACGCCATCCTTGGGGGAGTTCTTCCCGCATAATTTGTAAGACGATTTCTCCTACTGCTTCGGCAAACTTTAGAAGCACATTACCGACGAAACCATCACACACAATAACATCAAAGTTCCCTGAGAGTACGTCTCGGCCTTCGGCGTTACCGATGAAAGGAATGGTTGGGTTGTTTTCTAATAGTTTGTAGGTGGCTAAGGCGAGATCATTGCCTTTACTGGATTCTTCCCCGATGTTCAGTAAGCCCACTTTTGGCTGTTCTACTCCCATTACATACTGGCTGTAAATGGTTCCCATCAGGGCAAACTGTTCTAGGTATTTGGGGCGACAATCGACGTTTGCCCCCACGTCGAGAACGATTACGGATTTTCCTGCTAAAAGGGTGGGAAATAGGGTTCCAATCGCAGGGCGATCGATGCCTTTGAGACGACCTAATCTCAGGGTGGCTGCCCCCATTGCTGCCCCAGAATGACCGGCTGATATCACCGCATCTGCCCGATTTTTTCTGACTAGATCCATTGACACATTGATGGAGGCTTTAGGTTTGCGCCGAAGTTCTGAGATCCCTTCGTGCATTTCGATCGCTCCTTCTGCGTCTACGATCTCTATTTCAGGGGACTGACTGTGATTTTGTAGACATTTTTCGATGGATGGGCGATTACCCACCAGTAAAATTTCTACGTCTAACTCTTTTGATGCCCGAATCGCCCCGGCGACGATTTCTTGGGGAGCGTGATCTCCCCCCATAGCGTCCACTGCAATTCTTGCGCGATTTCCTGCCATTGCTCAACACGATAGAAGCCACCAAGATTTTAGCAGAACGGTTGAACAATTTTGACATAAATTATTAATCATACTCATAATGATTATGTTTCTCACACCCTACACCCTAATAGCAATTTTCATTTGCATAGATTACAAACTCAAAGAAAAATAGTCCCCACACTTCCCACCCCTCCCTGTTACTGAGCGAAGTCGAAGTACACTCCCCACCCTCACTAAACCGAGATTTTGATACACCCAATTGAAAACTGCTATAAACCCTAATTGCATCTATGCACCCAGAGAAAATGCAGGTAGAGTCCCTATAGACTTGCAATTTTAGGATAAAATAAGATTTGTCCAATAACCCTTTAAAACATGAATTTTTTAACTGAGCTTTTTTCTGCACCCAAGTCAACTAAAACAACAGAGCAAATAGGGTTACCTACAACAAGAAAAAGCCGTCGAGGTATCCAAATAAAATCCCCTCAAGAAGTTGCTATTATGCGTCAATCTTCTTTAATTGTGGCAACAGTTCTCAAAGAAATTCAAGAAATAGTTAAACCGGGAATGACCACAGGGGATTTAGATAATTATGCAGAAAAAAGAATTAGAGAAATGGGGGCAACTCCCAGTTTTAAAGGTTATTATGGGTTTCCTGGATCGATTTGTGCCAGTATCAATCATGAGGTAGTTCATGGCATTCCTAGTGCTAAAAGGAGAATTCGCCGGGGGGATGTTCTCAAAGTAGATACTGGGGCTTATTATGAAGGGTATCATGGAGATTCTTGTATTACCATTGCCGTTGATAAAGTATCTTCAAAAACTTCCCGTTTAATTCGTGCAGCAGAGGAAGCTTTATACGCAGGAATTAATGAAGTAAAAGCAGGAAAATATTTAGCAGACATTGCCGGTGCTATTGAAGATGTTGTAAAAACATACGGTTATTCTGTAGTAGAAGGTTATACTGGTCATGGTGTGGGAAAAAACCTACACGAAGAACCCCCAGTTTTTAATTATCGGACTAGAGAAATTCCCAATGTTAAGCTAAAAGAAGGTATGACTTTAGCCATTGAACCAATTGTTAATGAGGGATCAAAACATACTAAAACTTTACGAGATCGTTGGACTGTCGTAACAGTTGATAATCGTTTATCGGCACAATTTGAACACACCGTATTAGTGACAGCAAAAGGCTACGAAATTTTAACAGATAGAACTAGCATCAAAGCAGTTGAAAAAGTTTACTAAATAATAAGTTAGTACACAAAATAAATGACACAGTTGTTAGGGGGTATTTAAATCGTATTTGGTATCCTAAGTATGGGAAATTAATTAAGTTTTGATTCTTCAAACATGAGGTATGGTAATTGTGTCATTCCTAATTTGCCATAGGTTTCCTGGGCTATGGTATTATTTTGTTCAACATATAATCGAAAACCACAGACATCTTTTTGATCCCTGGCAAGTTGTTTTATAAAGCCGTACATCTTACTATAAATACCACGACGACGATATTCTTTTTTAACAAAAACACTTTGAATCCACCAAAATACTCCGTTGCGCCAGTCACTCCACTCTTTGGTAATCATCAAACATCCAACTACTTTAAAATCCATTTCAGCCACAACATAAAACCCTTGTGACGGGTTTTTTAATAAAGTATTGACTCCAGCTAAAACCACATCCGGTAACAATGTTTTACCCTCCGTTTCTTTTGCCATGACTCCATTAAAAACGGCGATGTCTTCAGCATCACCGAGTTGGGCAAGACGTACGTTGATAGTATCCAATATTTAACTCAAGTTTGTCGGTTAACAACTTTTATTTTACCCTCGACAGGGGCTTCAGAGATTATTATTGATATATAGGACAATACTTTCAAAGATAATTCTACAGGGTATATGGATTACAAAGATTACTATGCCACATTGGGCATCAATAAAAATGCCAGCGCAGACGAGATCAAAAAAGCCTTCCGCAAATTAGCGGTTAAATATCATCCTGACAGAAACCCCGATGACAAGCAAGCTGAAGAACGTTTCAAAGAGATCAGCGAAGCTTACGAAGTGTTGTCTGATACTGAAAAACGGAAGAAATACGATCAGTTTGGTCAGTATTGGAAACAGTCCGGTCAAAGCACTTGGCCCGGTGCCGGTGCTAACGTAGACATGGGCAACTTCGATTTTAGTCAATACGGTAATTTTGAAGAGTTTATCAACGAATTATTAGGCAAGTTCTCTACCCCCGGAGGAACGGGAAGCTACAACTACAGTAGTCCGGGGACGGGGTATGGTGGATATAGCGGTGGTTTTGGCAACCAAACTCCGGCCTCTAACCGAGAAGCTACTCTCAAACTAAGCTTATCGGAGGCGTTTCGGGGGGTACAAAAACGCCTTAATTTGGGCAACGAGGTGATTGATGTTCGCATTCCTCCAGGGGCAAAAAACGGTAGTCGTATCCGTGTTCGTGGGAAAGGGGGAAGTAGTCCCTACGCCCAAAATAGAGGGGACTTGTATTTGAATGTGGAATTGACTCCCCATAGCTTTTTTAAGTTTGAAGATGATAACCTAGTGTGCGAAGTCCCCATAACCCCAGATGAGGCGGTTTTAGGGGCAACTATAGACGTTCCCACCCCGGATGGTACAGTAACGGTTAAAGTTCCCCCAGGAGTCCGTTCTGGGCAGTCTTTACGGTTGCGTGGCAAGGGATGGGTTAGCCCGAAAAAAGGGAGAGGGGATCAATTTGTTAAAATTGTCATCGATACTCCCCAAAACCCCACGGAGATCGAACGAAACTATTACGAAAAAATTAGGGATAGTCGTACTTATAAACCCCGTAAACATCTACGAGAGATAAGTTTATAAGATTAACCGAGGCTTCTGCCTCGGAAGGCAGGAGGCAGAGGGCAGGAGGCAGGAGGAATGTTCTTTATCCCTTCCCCCTCATGGTACAAGTCCCGTCTGTCTTGATGCGCTTAAAGATGCGGATTTCAAATCCGAGAGGAAAGCGTCGGTTTGGTGGGAGTACAAGCTTCTTGCAAACAAAAAACCTCCTGCCTCCTGCCTTTTAACTCCTGCCTTCTTTTGACCCGTGACTCTATTTAGGAAGGGGAAGACTCCTCTAAAATAGTGAACTGTACATGGTTTATGGCGAGGTTACCGATAGATACCTGTTGTTTGTTTAAGACAACTCCATCTATCATCAACCTCTCGAAAGGAACCCCTTTACTCATTTCTGCGTGGTACCAAGCTAAACCCATAAAAAATCGTGTGGGATAGGGACCTCCTTCGTAGATGTCGTCGGGGTTTGATTCCATCGGTAACCAACCCACTCCAGGGATATAAAACTCCAGCCAAACGTGATTGTAATCTGGTTTGAGGGGGATATTATGAACCAACGCAGTGGCAGGACATTTGTAGCGGCCAACGGTGCGACAAGCAACGCCATTTAGACGGAATAGGGCCAATAAGACTCCCACGTATTCCCCACAAGATCCTACACCCCTTCTGAGGGCAATATCGGGGGTATCGATATGGGGTTTAATACCGTAGGAAAGGCGATCGTAAACGTAGTTACGAATACCATAGATTTTTCTCAGCAGGTTGGTTTCCCGTCCCACTGCTTCTACGGCAGCCCTTTTGATAATGTCGGTGTCCATGGCCAGATTGTCGTTATCTACTAAGTAGCGATCGCCGTATTCTGGGGGCATTTCTGGGGGGTTTTCGCAGTCCCGAGGACTGAGGTTATATTTAATTCCCCACACTTCGATTAAGGCTTTCCAGCCAAAAATACAACGGGTATGTTCTGTTAGGGTATCAAATTTGAACACGGCAACCCGTTGACTATTTTCTATGATCTCGGTGAAGGGTAGGCCGATGGGTTCTACCTGGCGAACTTTTTGACGGTGGGTTTCAGCAGGTAGGGCAATACGCCATTCTAGATTCTTTAATTCTATGGGATCGAGGGGGGCTAACTCTTCTACATAGGTCATTTCCACTAAGTAACCGTTGGAAAGGGCGTAGTGATCGTCGGGATAGTAGCGGAAGTATAAAGGATGGATAAAGGTTTCTATGCGATACAGTAATTCGTGGTTAGGATCGGCGTTAGGGTTGTCTCGGATGTAGGGTTCATGATTAACATAAGACACATATAAGGTTTGTTGATCGGTGTCTGCATGGTGATAGAAGGTTAATCCGGTGGGACATTCAAAGGGGGTTAATAAACTAAATTTTTGTTTTCCTGTGGCCCGATCTAAACAGTAAACGCTTTGTTCTAAGGTATCGCTAACCCATAATTCTTCCCCTTTTATAGTAATGTTTTCAACACCAATTCCTGGGGCGTATAAACTGGTAATTTCTTGGCCATTTTCTTTATCAAAAACTAAAATTGTCCCCGATCTTTGGCAGGAAATGTAAACAGTTGATTCCCAGATAGCCACACCGTTAGCAGGGTCAGAAAGTCGGGTAAATAGTTCGCAGTTGAACTCAGGATCGTCTAAGTTACAATAATAAACGCTATAACGGGAGGTAAACCACAGTTGATTATCGGCGATCGCTAGTCCTGTGGCCCCAATAAAATCTTCCCAGTGGTTTGTGTTAAGAACTTTGGTGTTATGGGTGATGGGATCAACTTCTAGTAAATAACCATTGCGGTTATCTAGGGCATATAATTTATTCTTATAAAAAGCGATTCCATGAATTTCTGAGGCAGCGATGGGGCGAATGGTTGCACCGTTAAACTGTTGTTGTGGGGAGACAGATAAAAGGGTATCAGAAATCATGTTTTATGTTTAAATCTCTATCAGTTATCAGTGAACAGTTACCAGTTAGCAGTTATCACAAATTACTTGTAACTGTCTTTCTCTAGTCTAGCAACTATAACAGAATAAACTCTTAAAAAATGCTTATTTTGCACTAATTATTACAAAAAAATCTTCTATTTTTATTAAATTTTTCTTATAGGATCAAATTTATGATAAAAACTAACCGCTATCAATGGTGAGTTAACACAGATAAGAAACTACTTATGATAACCTAAATGATAGCCGTCTTATCCATTCTACAGTCTTAAATAATCATAATTATGTTAGAAACTAAACCTAAATTTCAAACCTTTGAGGACTATTTAGCTTACAATGACAACAGTGATAAATGGTATGAATTATTTAATGGAGAATTAATTGAAACGCCTCCAGAATCAGGAATTAATGTGCAAATTGCCAATCGTTTATTTCTTATTTTTGCTCTGTTATTAGGGACAGATCAGGTTAGAGGTCAAGGATTAGAATTAGAAGTAAGAGGAGAACCGAAAAACCGTTATCCTGACCTTACCATAATTCGAGAAGAACATATCAATTTATTAGCAAAACGTAATACCATTCGTTTATTTATGCCGCCTCCTTTATTAATAGTAGAAGTTGTTAGTCCTGGGGAATTGCAACGCCATAGAGATTATATTGCTAAACGGATACAGTATCAAGATTGTGCTATTCCTGAATATTGGATTATTGATCCTGAAAAACGAACTATATTAGTATTAGAAATAAAAGATAAAACATATATTGAAGTAGGAGAATTTTTAGGAGAAAACAAAATTATATCCCCTCAGTTTCCTCAATTAGATTTGTCATTAGCACAATTTTTTGATACAAAAAGACAATAAAGGAAAATTCTAGAAAAAAATCAGTAGTTAAATGCTAGACAATAATGATGTGCTAAAGATCCTTGACTATGCTATCCCTATTCTCCCAGTAACACAATTAGCGGGTATAGTTAATCATGTAAGAACAGATAAAAATGGTAACTATATATGTTTTATTAAACCATTAAATCAAGACTGGTTTACTTCTGAAGGTGAACTTATAGATAGCCTTTTTTGTTATCTCGGAGAATCACCAAGAGATATAAATGATCAAGAAATTAGTAATGATAATTATGTTTCTTTTCAGTGGGATAAGTCTCAGTGGGAAATTCATAAGCGTAAAAACGCAATAAATATTCAAAATATTACTGAAGAAAATGCACAAAATTTATTATCTACTTTTAAAAATACGATCAAAAATAAACTAGAGCAAGAAATTAAGCAAAAAAGTATTGAAATTGAGGAACGAAGTCTTGAAATTAACCAACGTTTAGAAGACTTAAAAATAGAAGAAGAAATCGTACGTGAACATTATGAAGAGAATCAAAAAAATGAACATCGATTGAAAAATATGGCTCAACAATTAGAACCTTATGGAATTCTTTTGGGAACATCTGAAGAAAATCAACAAAACAATCAAAGTCAGTTATCTGATTTACCTGAAAATTTTGCTCAAGAATGGACTAATAACTTACAAAATAATGGTTTATATGTAACCCAACAAATTGCTAAAAGTTACTTAATTTCAATTTTTAGTGCTTTATATTTAGGTCGTTTAGTTTTACTGAATGGAACAGTTGGTGTCGGAAAAACAAGCATTATTAAGCATTCAGCGACCATTCTAGGGGGTAAATCTAATATTATACCAGTACGTCCAGCATGGTTAGATCCTTCTGATTTATTAGGATTTTATGACCCGTTACAAGAGATTTTTCGTCCTGCACCTTTTTTAACCGCACTTAATGAAGCGAGGAACAATCAAAATAGATTACATTTAGTTTGTTTAGATGAGTTGAACTTAGCAAAAATAGAAAACTATGCTTCTGATGTGTTGTCACAGTTAGAATATTCTCAACAAAATAAAGAGGATGGACTTATGTTATACTCTAGAGAAATTTGGGAAAGTATCAAACAAGAATGTTTATATCTTCATGAAACAACAGATTTCAAAAGTCAGCAAAGATTAAAAGTAATTCAAAATCTATTGAAAAATTATCCTAGCTATAAATTTTCAATTCCCAATAACTTAGTCTTATTAGGCACTCTCAACTCTGATGAAACAACTTATGATTTAAGTCCAAAATTAATAGATCGTTCTTTTATTATCACTTATCCACCTGCAAATTTGGAGATCAACTTTGATGGAAAAACAAAGTCAAGTAATCAAGATTATCCATCTATTTCTACTAAATCTATCATTAAGAAGATTAAAGAATATAAAAATACAATCTTGGAAGAACAAGAAGTTTCTCAAAATTGGAATACTATAGTTGAATGGAATAAATTATACTTCTGTGAATCTCAATTAGGAAGACCTTTAAGTTATAGAGTTTTAGAAGACTATAGAATATTTAATGCTGTTGGAAAGTTATTAGGATTACAAGAAAATGAATGTTTTGGATACTTTATCTTTACTAAAATTTTGCCTAGAATTTACTTTTTTAAAGAAAATGAAAAAAATGAGCAATTTCAGGAATGGTTACAAAAACTTGAGGAATATGAAGAGTATGATTTAGGAAATATTTTGGATAATCTTCAAAAACAATCAGAGCCAGAAAACCAACAAATTCAGCTAGTTAGTTATTGGGGGTAATAGATGAATTTATTATTATCAAGTTTAGAGTTTATTAATGCTAAAACAGGTGAGGTTTTACCTTATGATGAAGATGGACTTCAATATACTAAGCAATATAAGGAATTTTGGAGAGTTAGAGTCAAGGGAAATGATCAGGGAAAAGTTTATCTTGAAAGTAGTCCACAGTTTGAATTAGAAAGAGTTCCAGGAACATTTAACGAGTGGCAACTTACCAATTTTAAGAGACAAATAGATGATTTGTATCAACGGAAAAGACAAAGACAAATATCATGGCAAGAGTTTATAAACAAAAAAAATGAAATAGAAGATGAAAAGAAAAGAATAACAGGTTCTGGATATATTAAAGCAGTTCTTGTTGATAATGGTAATACTATTTATGAACAAATTTTAGTTATTAGTCCCGGTAATTTGACAGAAAAAGAATTGAATCAAATGATCAAAGAAATTGGTCAATTAGCTCTTTCTGCTGTAAGCTGTACTCACTATTCTATGGAAGTAGGAGAAAGTGAAAAATTTGGGATAGAAGGAATGGGGAAACAATGGTATCCTGGAAATGGTTTAATAATGAGAGCAACAGAATTATTAGAATTATACCAAGTTGTTAAAAATCATTGGACTCTCCTCGAAAAAAGATCGTTAAAAACTGTAATTAAAGAAATTAACCACATCAGGATTGATAAAATTCGTCAATCACCAAAAGCTCTAATTAAAGCTAAGTTAGAACCTCATAAAAAAATGATATTAGGGTTTAATAATATTGAGTCTAATAATTGTATTGAAAATGAGTTTATTTGTTATTTACTAGATATTTATTTAATAGAACTATCATCGCTCTTAGGAGATAGTTTAGAAATATTAAATTTTGAAGAAATTGATTTAATGCTAATCAATAGCATTAATCTAAATATTGAAGAAAAAAAGACTGGATCTACTGAAGAAAGAATAAAAAATACTGAATTAAATAAAGAAAAAATAAAACAATTTAATAAATATAAAAGAAATGAACGTGCTAATATTGAAAAAATCAATCAATCACGTTTAGATAGAAAAGTAGAAGTCAATAAGCTGATTGAGCAATTAAAAGGTTGTATCGCTTGGTCAAAAAAAGCAAGGAAATCTAAATTTTTACAAAGTATTAAAACTCCTCAAAAACTTCCTAGATTTTCATCTCGTTTACAAGGATCTTCAGGATATGGAAGTATTTTTTCAAAATTTTCTAACTCTTTAGGAGGTGTTTTAAAACCTATTGGGAAAGTTTTGTATCTTTTACAAAATACTTATGAAGGAAGAATAAAAACAACTAATGAGCTTTATGAAATTTGGTGTTTTATTAAAGTTTATACAGCATTCATCGTTTATGCTAATATGAGACCAATAAATAATACTTTTTTGTTTGATAAGATAAAAATAAATAAAAATGAAGTAGAAATACCTAGAAATGTGAAATATATTTTAGAATTTGGTCATAATAATAATTATCGCCTTGTTTTTTGGTATGACACTGATAGTTACTACTCACTATCTAACTATAAAAAGCCAGATATTCGTATCCAGTTATTAGAAAATAATCAACCAATTAAACAATTTTGTTTTGATGCAAAATATAAAAATTATAGTGATTGGGATATTAGCTATTTTATAGATGATGTTTTAGGAACAGCAAGAGATAGTTACTATTCATTACTTCAATCAAAAGCTAGTTTTTTACTTCATCCTGATCAAAAAATTGACTACTGGGGGGAAAAACCTTTCAAGAAACTTTCAAAAATCAAGAAACATATTCTCAATAATAATGATATCAAAGGTTCGAGAGATAAAATTTATCAATTAATATCTGATGTTGAAACAGATGCGAAAGGATATTGCGGACATAAATATGGGGCTATTTTTTTACGACCAGATGACACCTCAGAAATACAAATTAAAAGAATTTTAAGACTAATTTTACACTATCATTGCTCTTTTGAATCTTTATGTCCTTCCTGTGGACATCAAGGGATAGAAAAACTTTACAGTCAAAGTGCAGGGAGATGTTATTCTTGTGAAAATTGTCATGAGTTTTGGGTAATAACTCATTGTCAAGGAAGTCAAGGTGAGCATCCTTTAGTTAAATTTAAAGATAGCTTTCATCAAAAATCTGAGCCTGAAAAAAATTCATGGTTATATGATTGTCCAATTTGTGGTAATAAATTTAAATCACAACAAAATTATAATTAGAATTTTAGTCTTAATAAGATTAAACCCTTCACTGTAACCATATATATATCACGGGACAATCTTAAGGTAAAATTAAGTAAGTAAAGTAGAATTTAGAGACTTTTACTCAACATTGCGCTTAAAAATTCCCCAACGCCTCACACATTATGATAAATAGGAGAGTATTAAATTTTGGTAGTACAACTTGATGCTAAAACTTATGAACAACGAACCCAGGAAATAGCTAAAGAATTAATCGCCCAAACCCGTGAAAAACGCTCATTATGGTCTAAGATAGGCGACCAAATGCGTTGGGATGATAAACTCCTAGACTTTGCTATGGCTAATCCTGGTTTACGGGTACAATTATTCCATTTTATCGACACATTACCTGCACTACAAAGTAATGCAGAAATAGCCCATCATCTGCAACAATACTTAGGGGATAAGTCCGTAGAATTACCCGGCGCATTAAAAGGTATTCTTAACTTTACTGATTATAATTCCCTTCCAGCAAAGATTGCCGCCGAAACTATTAGTAAAGGGGTGGAAACTTTAGCATTTAAGTATATTTCTGGCGAAACAATCCCCCAAGTCATTAAAACCGTCGAACGCCTCAGAAAAGAGAAAATGGGTTTCACCATTGACTTATTAGGGGAAGCAGTTATCACTGAAAGTGAAGCCAAAGCTTACTTGGATAGTTACCTCAATTTGATGGAAAAATTGGCTGCAGAGTCGAAAAAATGGTCAAATGTAGGGCAAATAGACACAGCAGGCAATGAAAACTTATCTAAGGTTCAAGTATCGGTCAAATTAACCGCTTTTTATTCCCAGTTTGATCCCATTGATCCCCAAGGAAGTAAAGAAAAAGTCTGCGATCGCATTCGTATTTTACTCCGTCGCGCCCAAGAGTTAGGGGTTGCCATCCATTTCGATATGGAACAGTATGTTTACAAAGACCTGACCATATCTATACTAAAAGAATTATTGTTAGAAGAAGAATTTCGCAACCGTAGCGACATTGGTGTTACCTTACAAGCATATTTAAGAGACTCCAAACAAGACTTACACGATCTCATCGCTTGGGCAAAACAACGGGGTACTCCCATCACTATTAGATTAGTAAAAGGGGCATACTGGGATCAAGAAACAATTAAATCTGAGCAAAATCATTGGCCACAACCGGTCTATAATCAAAAATCAGCTACAGATGTTAATTACGAAGATATGACCCAATTGTTATTGGAAAATCATCAATATTTGTACGCTGCCATCGGTTCCCATAACGTGCGATCGCAAGCAAGGGCGATCGCCATCGCTGAAACCTTAAACGTCCCCTCTCGCGCCTTCGAGATGCAGGTATTATATGGGATGGGGGATCAGTTAGCCAAAGCGTTAGTTAAAACAGGGCATCGAGTGAGAGTTTATGCCCCTTACGGTAACTTATTACCGGGAATGGCCTATTTAATACGTCGTTTATTGGAAAATACTGCTAATAGTTCCTTCTTACGCCAAAATTTAGAAGAAAGACCCATCGAAGAATTGATCACACCGCCAACGGTTTCAGGAAGCACAGAACGAAAAGCACAAAAAGAAGAATTTGTCAATGCTCCTGACACAGATTATTCTCGGGAAATATTACGGGAAAAAGGGCAACAAGCGTTAGCCAAAGTTAAAGATAGCCTGGGAAAAACTTATTTACCCCTAATTGACGGTGAATATGTACAAACAGACGTGATTATCGACTCCCTTAACCCCTCCAAATCTTCCGAAGTGGTGGGACAAATTGGTTTAATATCCATTTCCCAGGCAGAACAAGCTTTAAACGCTGCTAAAGAAGCTTTTAAAGGGTGGAAAAAAACTCCTGCTGCAGAAAGAGCCAGAATACTCCGTAAAGCAGGTGATTTGATGGAAGAACGCCGTCATGAACTTTCCGCCTGGATCTGTGTAGAAGTGGGTAAAATATTGCAACAAGCAGACGCAGAAGTATCCGAGGCCATCGACTTTTGCCGTTACTATGCCGATGAAATGGAACGGTTAGACAAGGGTTATAGCTACGATGTAGCAGGAGAAACCAACCGTTATAATTATCAACCCAGAGGCATCGCCTTAGTTATTTCCCCTTGGAACTTCCCTTTTGCCATCGCTACCGGAATGACTGTAGCCACCTTAGTAACAGGAAACTGTACCCTATTGAAGCCAGCAGAAACATCTACGGTTATAGCAGCTAAAATTGCCGAAATATTAGTAGATGCCGGTATTCCCAAAGGAGTGTTTCAACTGGTTCCTGGGAAGGGATCTCAAGTGGGGGCCTATATGGTCAACCATCCTGACGTACATTTGATCGCCTTTACCGGGTCGAGGGAAGTAGGTTGTCGCATCTATGCCGATGCAGCCATTTTACAACCTGGACAAAAACATCTCAAACGAGTTATTGCAGAGATGGGTGGTAAAAACGCTATTATCGTCGATGAAAGTGCTGACTTAGATCAAGCCGTAGCAGGGGCTGTATATTCTGCCTTTGGCTACACGGGTCAAAAATGCTCTGCAGCCTCCCGTATCATCGTTTTAGACCCCGTTTACGACGCTTTCTTAGAACGTTTTGTGGAAGCTACCAAGTCCTTGAATGTGGGGCCAACCGACCAACCCTCTACCCAAGTGGGTCCCGTCATCGACGCAACCGCACAAAAACGGATCTTGGAGTACATAGAAATAGCCAAACAAGAATCAACCTTGGCCTTGCAAATGGAGTCCCCCAAGAACGGTTTTTATGTGGGGCCAACTATTTTTGGGGATGTCTTACCCAACCATACCATCGCCCAAGAAGAGATATTTGGACCGGTGGTTGCAGTGATGCGAGTAAAAAGCTTTGATGAAGCTTTAGCAGCCGCCAACGGAACCGACTACGCCTTGACGGGAGGTTTATATTCCCGCAGTCCCGAACACATTGAACGGGCCCAACAAGAGTTTGAAGTGGGTAACTTATACATTAACCGTACCATTACTGGGGCGATCGTTTCCCGTCAACCCTTTGGAGGTTTCAAGTTGTCCGGTGTGGGTTCCAAAGCAGGGGGGCCAGACTACTTATTACAGTTCCTAGAACCCCGTCATATTAGCGAGAATATTCAACGTCAAGGGTTTGCACCCATAGAAGGAAACGAGTAGTTTTCAGATCAAAAATCCCCTACTTTAAAGCAAAAATGAGCTAATAAGAAGGGGATTTTTTTATTTTTGAGAGTCATCACTGAACTAATACCAAACCGATTTTTTATGTATACTGACATCTTGCATCAGTACATAAAAACTTAAATTAGTCAGCAATCAGCAGTTCCTCACTCCGTTCCGGCGCTATCGCACAGCGTTCGGCTTTCATCTCTTAGCTGAAAGCGTTAAGCTTATGTTTAATTTCACTCACAGCAGATGATAGAGATTGATATGTTTCAACTGATGGCTGATAGCTGATAGCTGAACGCTTACAAACTAGCCGGTTTTATCAAAGGTGCAAGATGTGAGTATACTTAGCAACACAATTAATTTTGCTTGAGTTCTGTAAAATAATCCTCTGCTAAGACAACTTTATTGTTTAAAAATTCTTGTCTGAGTTCTGGGGATAAAAAGATTTTAGTATTTTCATCTTGACATAATTGGCGTTTCATATTAGCAACAGCAAAAGATTTAGTATATTCATCACACAATCCATAGGTGAAGAAAATAGATAATCTGTCAGTTAATAGAGTATCGTAGAAATTTTTAAGATATTGTTTGGATTGTTTGTCGGAAACTTTTAAAGTTTTAGAGAAAGCTTTTTGCAAAACCCTATTGGGTTCTTTTAAAAAAGGAAAGGGAGTAATACTTTGTTGACCTGTATGAGTCAATCTGACATCAAACACAACAATATCTCCTGGTTTTGTTTTAAGATAGACTTCTTCTCCTTTATTCAGTTCAGGAAATCGATGAGATCCTTTTCTAACCGTTAAACCGCCCCTATTATTATCATGATTTTGTAAATAAATAGCCACTTTATAAACACGACAGTCTGTCTGATCGTAAGTAGGTTTACCAAAATATCCTCCTTCCATCACAGTCATTCCATCATCTTTATGCCAACCCGATAAAGTACGAGAGTGAACGTCACAATGACTAGTGAACATAATTTCATCTTGTCCTAATAATTGACGCATCAATTCTAAGATTCTAGGATGATAAAATAGTTGGCTAATCTGAGGAACTGCTACAGCAGCATTGGGTTGAGTTAAACCATAACTAGTCAGAACCCCTTTGTTTTTAAAATGATCTTTAACTACTTTTCTAAGTTGTTTAATTTCTTGATTAGAGAGAACATTTTGAATTAAAACAAAACCATTATTAGAGATTTGTTGGCCAAGATTTTGATTAACTGACAGCATATTTTCAAAAAGATTAAGTTTAAAATTCTACGTTTTTAGCATAACTTTTACTTATTTTACCAGTTTTTGACCCTAAGCTCACAAGTCTGATTTGTCGGATGCACGGTTGATTAACTATCAATGAACAAGAGGATATTCTTGTAATTTTACAACCTTACCCATCTGCATTAGGCAGGGAAAAATTAAGCACACAATCACCCGATTTCAGATTACGTTTTTTTGACATCACTTTCAAATCTAGCCGCATTTTCACGTTCAACAGCCTCAATATCCCCTTTACCAAAAAAGGCCCAATAAGGTTTAGGAATAGACAGAGCGCGTTGAGTAGCTTCTCGTTTATCAATACGGTCAAACCAAGCTTGAAGATGAGGTAACCCCTCTACAGAAACTTTTGCCCAATAATAAGCTCTGGCCCAAGGATAGGTTGCTATATCGGCGATGGTGAATTCATCGTTAACCAAGTATTGACGACCTTCAAGATGAGTATTTAAAACTTCTAACAAGCGACGACTCTCATCTACATAACGTCTGATGGCAAACTCATCTTCATGACCTTGTTTAGCAGCAATGCGCTGAAAATACATCGCTTGTCCCATCATTGGACCTATTCCAGCCATTTGAAACATCAACCACTGCAAGGTTCGGGATTTTTCGTTAGCATCTGACGGAAGAAATTTATTATATTTCTCTGCTAAGTACCATAAAATTGCACCGGACTCAAAAACAACAAAATCATTATTGGAACGATCAACAATTGTGGGAATACGTCCATTAGGATTGAGTTTAATATACTCTGGAGACTTCTGTTCCTTCTTAGAAAAGTCAATATAAGTTAGGTCATATTCTACGCCAGCTTCTTCAAGAAAAATAACTGGTTTCCAGCCATTCATTGTGGAAGCGGTATAGAGATGAATGTCTCTATTTGTCATGTTCAAATCTCCTGTTAGTTAAAATATATGAACACTGCAAAGTTGACTTGAAAAATACATAACAATAAAATTTCTTTATTACAATAACATTTATTGTTTAAGAATGTAGTTAATTGTAAGTATTTGTAAAGTTACCCCCGAAAAAATAAAAGAGATAGCTAAAGCTAACTGAACAATGCTTAACATTAAATTTAAAACTTGAAGTAATGTTGGTTTGAGTAAAATTAAAATTTGTCTTGCGTATAGCATACAAAGCAAATTGAGAATCATGACGATCATAATTAAACCCAAAATTTTATTAGCATTGTTATCAAGTCTTTGTGCTACGGTCATAGAAATCATTACTAATGCTATACCTTGGGGGGTTAAAATTGTCGGAAAGGTAAGTGGAGAAATTAATGCTGTTAGAGGATCTTCGGGTATGGGAAGGGGATTATTTTCTTGAGGTAAATATTGAGCTAAAAGCATCTTGAGTGAAATTAAAAATAAGACAATTCCTGCGGCTACTATTAAAGCACTTAAACTAATTTTGTACTTATTTAAGATACTTTCACTGGTTAAAGCTACTGTAAAAATAGACAAAGTTGATAAAGCAAAACTCCTTACAGCTAGTTGTATTCTGATTTTTTTACTGGCATTTTGAGTCAGTCTTGTAAACACTGGAATTATTTTTAGCGGTCCAATTGTCATAAATAAAATTATAGTTAATCTAGACCAAGAGTCTTTCCCATAAATTTTTCTCAGATCCTGAATAAATCTTATTTGGTGTTCGATCAAAGTCCTTAAATCAGTTTCTAATTGATCAGAATCATTATTTTGTTCTGTACTTGATATAATCATACATTCATCAACATTTCCACAAGCATTTTGGACTATTGTTAACGACGGGTTTTGATAAATATCTAAAGGTTGAGCAAAAGAATTAACTGATAAAATTGTCAAATTACAGAAAAAAATAAATCCATAAATCAAGAGAGTAGACCAACTAAAAATTAATTTAGTGTTGCAATTAGTCCATCTTTTGTTTTTGAATTGTGTAAGTATACTATCAATTCTATTTTGAATTAACTTCATTGTTGTCCTACTATAAGGATAACTGGTCATTGGTCACTGGGAAAAAAGATATCTCATGAATCAATTCCTGATTGCTATAATGGAGATAGAAAGTTCTTTCTGTAAAAAAAGTAAGTAATTGGAGGGAAGAACCATGAATGAAAAGAGATATTTGCTAATTTCAGGTGTAATTTTTTCCTTAATTGGATTGTTACATCTATTGAGAATCCTGTTTCAATGGCAAGCAATGGTAGGAGTATGGACAGTTCCCTTTGTAATCTCTGTCTTAGCGGTTATAGTAGCAGCCCTTCTGACTTTCTGGGCATTCCGCTTATCTAGAACAGTTGTTTGAGCAAATTATAGAAGATCTGTCACCTAGCATTCCCATACCGAGTAATCCTCGGTATGGTCGTTGGTTAAGTTAAGAAGTCTCTAACAAATATCATACCCTCAAAGAATACTTAACTCCCCTCGAAGCAAAGAAGAATAGCCCTCATAACTCCTAAGATCGAATTTACGTTGGTAATGAGGGCATTCAAAAAGATAACAAAATCTGGAAGAACAAGGGGGATAAATTCCCTAGTTGATTTTTTTTAAATATAGATAATACAATCTTTAACTTTTTCCAACAATCACTAACAATTGAAAAATATATTGTTTATGGTATTAAACCAAAAGTGACCCAATCTAATGCTTTTTTCGTACCTCCTTAACTATCAATAGAGACAAAACAACCTCAATTTCAAGAACGACGAACTTTAAGAGAGAAAAATCCCTGACGGTCATCAATGTTTTCAACATGATAGCCTTCCATTGTTAAACTATCGGGAACCTGTTCGATAGGTTCCCCTGGATCTAACCATACTTCCAACAGAGAACCGGGGGACATTTGCTCCAATTTTAATTTAGTGCGAACGAAGTTAATGGGGCAAGGGGTTCCCCGAAGATCAAGTAAAAGCGTATCCGATGTTGGCAGGTTCATTTTTGAAATAAGCTCCCTAAAAAGGCTTCTAAACCGCCTTTGCCATGACTTTGACCCTTGATGTGGGCTAACTGTTCTAGTAGTTCACGCTCTTCTGCGTTGATACGAGTGGGAATGTCCACTATTACAGTAATAAGATGGTCACCACGAATAGCATCGTTGCCTAGTTTGGGAACCCCTAGATTTTCTAGGGTTAGGACTGTATTAGGTTGAGTTCCAGCAGGAATGGTCAATTCCTGTTCTCCGTCCACTGTATCTATGGTTACGGTACATCCTAAAATGGCTTGAAGATAACTAATGGTAATCTCCGAGAGGATGTTCATTTTGTCTCGGGTAAACACCTTATCTGGTTCGACGTACAGATAAACGTAGAGATCACCTGGAGGTCCTCCCCGTAGCCCTGCGTCTCCCTTACGAGATACCCTGAGACGGGTTCCGTCATCGACCCCACCGGGAATAGTTATTTTAACTTTTTCTGTCACCTGTCTGCGTCCGGCACCGTTACAGACTTCGCATTTTTCTTCTATTACCTGTCCTTGACCGTTACAAGTGGGACAGGTGGATACTTGAGCAAAACTGCCAAAGGGGGTACGAGTGGTACGACGGACTTGGCCTTGACCGTTACAAGTAGAACAGATTTTTGCACCAGTTCCAGGTTTTGCTCCATCTCCCTTACACACTTGGCAAATTTCTAGATGGGGAATACGAATTTCTTTTTCTCCCCCAAAAATAGCCTCACGAAAATCTAGTTTAAGATCGAGGCGCAGATCATCCCCTTTGGCCGGTCCTGTACGACGACGGGTTCCTCCCGTTCCTGCGCCGCCTCCAAAGCCGTTAAAAATAGTTTCAAAAATATCAGCAAAACCGCCCATGTCACCCATATCGCCGTAGTTGAAGCCTCCGGCACCACTGACACCTGCTTCTCCAAACTGATCGTAACGACTACGGGTTTCTGGTTCGGATAATACTTCGTAGGCGCGGTTAATTTCTTTGAATCGTTCTTCGGCCCCTGTTTCTTTATTAACATCGGGGTGGTATTGTCGCGCGAGACGACGATAAGCTTTTTTTAAGTCATCTTTATTGGCGTTACGGTCAACCCCAAGAATTTCGTAGTAGTCACCTGGCATAGATCGTTAGTTTTTCTTGCTTGTGGGTAATGGTCGAGTGATAGGCTTAATAGTTACTTTAGCAAACTATTGTAAACAAAACACTACTTTGGATCGTTTTTATGATTTTCATCAGTTACCCTATATGCTTAACAAATTTCATTTCACCTTTCATTGCCCCTTCTGATTCTACCCCAACAGCAATCCAACCAAGGTGACGATAAAAACCGTAGGCTCTTAATTTTGGATCGTTACCTGTTAATAGCCAAATTTCTTTAGCACCTTTATTTTTAAGCCAATTTTCTGTTTTTTCCATTAAGGCACGACCTATGCCCCTATTTTCAAACTCGGGTAATACGAAAAGTCCAAGAATCGTTTTTTCGGTTCGATTAGCAATAGAAAAGCCTAATGGTTGTTGCTCAATTTCAGCGATCCAAGCACAACAATCTACCTGCAACATTTTAGCTACTGATGCAGGTGTGATGCCAAGGGCTGCGATTTCTTCGCGGGACTGATAGTTTTCTTTGACACTGGTTCTAATCTGGAAAAGGGTTTCTACATCCTCGGTTTGGGCAAGTCGAATATTGATAGATTCTATTTTTTTCACTTTTGGCAATTCCTCAAGTTAGTTTCTTTAAATTTTCTAGGTTATTACTACACAAGTTGGGAATATTTTCGGTTATTTTTTCTATTGTCCAATTCCACCATTGTAATTTTAAAAGTAAACTAATTGCTTCATCACTAAAACGCTTTCTGATTATCTTAGCAGGATTTCCGCCGACAATTGTATAAGGCTCAACGTTTTTTGTTACCACTGCATTAGTAGCAATAATTGCTCCGTCTCCAATGTTTATTCCAGGCATGATTACGGCATTATAGCCTAGCCAAACATCATTGCCGATGGTTGTATTTCCTTTTGAGGTTCCTTCAACAGACATGGTATTTTCCCATCCATTACCAAAGATGGCAAAGGGATAATTTGTAAAGTAATTAAGGGGATGGTTAGCACCATTCATAATAAATTTTACCCCACTAGCAATAGAGCAGAACTTGCCGATAATTAATTTGTCGCCAATAAAATCAAAATGATACAAGACATTCTTTTCAAAATCATGAGGGTTTTCTAAGTCATCATAATAGGTAAAATCTCCCACAATAATATTAGGATTACTAATAATATTTTTCAGAAAGCAAAGATGTTGGTAGTTTTTTAAAGGATAGGTTTGGTTTGGGTCTGGATAAGTTGCCATTATTAATTAGTTTTTTACTTATTTGTGAATCTTAGTACAGTTTTATAGACTAGAAAAAAACTGTGGTTATCAAAGTTAATTGAGCAACTCTATAATTATTAGTCAAGAATAAAATTGACCTATAATTATATAATATGCTAAGATGACATGGAATTTATTATTTAATAACTAAAAAGCAATGGAAGCTATCTACCCCAGCATAGTAACAGTTTTAGCATTAATCGTCTATTTTCTTATCACAATGAATGTAGGCCGCACTAGATTTAAGTATAAAGTTATGCCCCCTGCAACTAGCGGTGATCCTAATTTTGAAAGAGCATTAAGAACTCAACAAAATACTCTAGAACAGATAATATTTTTCCTACCTTTATTATGGTTATTTTGTTTCTATATCAACTCAACTTGTGGGGCAGGAATTGGCTTAGTTTGGGTACTTGGCAGAATTTTATATGCTCTTGGATACTATCAAGCTGCCGAGAAAAGAATGATTGGTTTTGCTATTAGTTCTTTGAGTAGCCTAACTTTATTGGTTGGTTCGTTAATCGGTATGACTATGGTGTTTATTAAATAGTTTTATGTTGATTATAGAAGACAAACAGCTTTTGCAATATGAAGGTTGTTTGTTTTTTATCTAGTAAAAGTAATTTGAGAAAAATCAAGAAATAATGCAACCTTTATTTATTGTTTTAGAAGGAATTGATAAGTCAGGAAAAACAACCCAAGCAGAATTACTGAAACACTACTTCATCAATCAAGGGGATTCGGCAATTATTAGTTCTGAACCAACAGAAGGAGTCATTGGTAAGTTGATTAGAAAAGCAATGCAAGATCCCATCTTTGCCATCAAAGACAAGACCAAATTTGATCAACAAATGGCTTATTTGTTTGCTGCAGACAGACATGATCATTTATACAATGAAGTTAATGGTGTTTATAAACTGATTAAAGAGGATAGTTATCACGTAATTGCTACTCGTTATTACTTTTCTTCTTTGGCTTATAATACTAATAATGCCGAAGAATTTAACTTTGTCTATGGGTTAAATAAACGCTTCCCTAACCCAGATTTGGTAATTTATCTAGACATTCCTTTAGAAATGGCTTTATCTCGTCTTGATAATGTTGTCTTTAAAGAGGTTTATGAAACCCAAGAAAAACTACAGCAAGTAAAAGATAATTATCAACAAATTTTTCAATCTTACAACGGAAAAATATTAACAATAGATGCCATAGATAGTATTGAAAAGATCCAGGAGCAGATTAGAATTTACCTTAAGAAAAATTTTGCTTGATATTAGAGTTAATATGAAATCCACTTGAATAGTTAAAGTACAATAAATGTGTGAAATTAATATGCGACAACTTCTTGCTAGTTTAAAAATCTTTTTAAAAGTGTTGTCTTGAAGATCATCTTTTTTATTTGCTATGGAAGCTATAGAAATGATTTATTGCACTTTTTTATAATATTTTTTATTTTAGAGTTCTTTTATATATTTTGCGGTGTGTAGATTTTCATCATCTTCTAAAATTTACTCATAGCAATTTTCATTTGCATAGATTACAAACTCAAAGAAAAATAGTCCCCGCACTTCCCACCCCTCCCACACTCCCCACCCTCACTAAACCGAGATTTTGATACACCCAATTGAAAACTGCTATCAGACACAAAATTGAAAATATCATCTAATAAATCTGTAGGGTAGGTTGTGCTGGCTGGTAACTGGTTAAACTTTTCCTGAACTTTTTCCTGAACTTTCCTGAATAAACCTGTATTTTTTCTGCTGAAGATTTGAAATATATTAGGAACTTAAGCAAATGAAATCACAATAAACGAAAGGTTACACCCCTGCTTAATGCTGAATTTATGGCGTGTTAACAGATTTTTAGCTATTTGATAAGTAGCTTCATTTTGTTTTTCTCAAAATTTTACTTAGGGTAAATCCTAGTCATTTATCTCAAAGACCCAAATCCTAATACCAAAGATAGCAATTATGACTTTTAACGTTTCCGTTACCGATTACACTCCTACTATAGCAATCAGGAATGATTTATGAGAATGAAGATGGGGTTTTTTATAGAG
>NZ_JARVCN010000382.1:0-2832 GCF_038442745.1 Crocosphaera sp. Alani8 | reverse complement strand
TCTTTGTCCCCTAACTTTCGGCGAGTCCCCCCAGACTTTTTGAGAAGCTTCGTAGACAAGGTCTTGGTTTTATTGGCATTCAAAAGCCTCTAAAAGCAATTCCCTCGTTTTTAAAAAACAAACCCGATCTGATTTTTTTGGACTTAGTGATGCCCATAACCAATGGTTATGAGCTTTGTACTCAACTGAGGAAAACCCCTAGTCTCAAAGATGTACCCGTGGTCATTTTGACAGGAAAAGATGGGTTAGTTGATCGCATGAGAGCCAAAATAGTCGGGGCTAATGATTTTTTATCGAAACCAGTTAAGGTTAGCGAATTTATCAAAGTATTGAATAAACATTTAAAAAAATCTACCCATAAGGAATCAAGATGAGTCACGTTCTTTTAGTTGAAGATAGTCGAGTCGAAGCCGAAAAGTTGACCAGAGCTTCGCCTTTGAAGGCAGAAGGGTTGTCCTTCAACCTTATCCTTTCGGGTACAGGTTCCCCGTGACCTTACAATTGAACTTCTGCCCTTGTAGCGGAGCGTCTTCTGCCATGTAACTACTCCCTAAACGTTTATTTTTGTCCAGGTACTAAGTAGTATATAAACACTACAGTGATGGATATGACTACTCGGAATTGTATCATATTGATGATGAAGAAAGAGAGGTAAATTTCAGATTTACAAATGAAAAAAAGGGTTGTAAATTAAGACCTAAAGGCTTGTTATTATTCAATGCTAAATCCGCAATTTCCAACATCCAATTTTTGGTCATCTTATAGAAAAATATCGATTACGCCATTTATTCATCTGTGCGTTACCAATAACAGCTAAACGCCGTGCCTCTTTGATCTGTTCTTGTAGTGTAGCGATTTTTTCATTGTAAAGGTCTCTTTTCTGTTGCCAACTTAGGGAATTACTTGATGAGTCTTCTGTCTCAGCTAGAGAACTAGAAACAGGAATGCCCGTTAGCAATGTACGCTCACGCACTTGACTAGAATCAGAAGTAGGAAACTTACTGAACCCTTTACTTAAAACCATATCAGCTAGAAAAGCAGCTGGTTGTAAGTCAGCTAATTCTTTTTGTAACCGTTCAATTTCTTGTTTTTGTTGAGAACACTCTTGTTGCAAGGCAAGTATATCGTTATTTCGATAAGATTTGAAGATACTCAAGGCTGTTGGTTCTGGGTTAAGGGCTTGAGCGATCAATGCTTTAACATCCGTAACAGGGGCTTTACCTCCAGGGTTATTGTAAATGATCGCTTTATTGAGTAAGGAATTGTTATCTGAGGCATTTGCTTTGTCACTGGTGGAAACATTGGGCAAGAGTTTGAACATATTGGTGAAACCTAGTAGTTTTTGCCCTGTTTGCGTGTGATAACCTCGACAATAAGGAACAATATTTTCACCGAAATTATCTTGATATTCGTCGCTATCAATGTAGGAATCAATCTCTGCAAACCATCCACCTTCATCCAATATCTGACTATGATGAAAAGTTTCGCTATAGTCATTAGGTGCGCGTCCTAACAAATGTTTGAAGTTCAATTCAATTGAACGATAACGAGGACAGGGTTCAAAAAAGAGAGAACGATACAATTGAGAATAAGCAACTTGGCGAACAAACTCGCGAACACTAATTTCTCCACCTTTAAGTTGAGATTCAGGAATAGTTAGTCTTTCACTCTCCATAATATGAGCATTGCCCAAAACTTGTCGATAAACCCCTCGAATGATTGTTTCAATTTGGTTTTCATCGGAACCCAGTACCAACTCTAAAAGAGCGACTTTATCAAAAGATTGAAACTGACGTTGTTTTGCGGAATCCATTGTTGTTGGGAGATTAGGTGTTGACATGATAAAAGCAATTAAATTTATTTAACGGGAACGGGAACAGAATCTTCAAACAAAAATTTATGCAGAAATTCTTCCGACCATTCATGACCAAAATAGCTCTTAAATAGCCCCGAGGCCGGATCTCGTTCGGCACTATATTGATCATAGTCTTTCTGTGCCTTGATGATTCGTTCAACCTCGGTCGAATCCGTCTTTGGTTCAGCTTTTTCTACCAGTTGCCAATATAATTGAATATATTCTTGATAAGCAGGAAAAAGTTGCTCTATAACCGTCTGAGGATTAGTTCTGGCAAATAATAAATAGGGAGAGAAATATTGGTTAGCATCATAAAATTTCATTTCCAAATCTTGCGCCAAATCATTATATTTTTTACGAATTGGTGCCATTGGTTCAATATATTTCTTTAAATAATCTGGGTCACGAAACAGAGGCTGAAAATCTAAAACTACTAATATTTTTTTCTGCCCAAAAGCTAAAAAATCAATTCCCAATAAAGGTAAATCGTACTGATGGTTTGGATAAATAACACTATTAAAAATTTGGGCCGTTGCCCCAGCATTAATATAGGTGTAGCGTATTTTTCGGAATTGGGGACATTCATAGCACCAACTTTCAATCATGGCAGGATTTTTGCTCCGTTGACTGATTTTGAATTCCAATTCCGGATCAATCGGTCGATCAATTAAATGAAAGCGACTAAACAGTTCTTTTTCTAGGTGTTGTAAAAAAGGCTGAAACATATAGTCCCCAAAGTGTACTAAAATTTAGCTTCTCTGAAGATACACGGAAGTATTGATTTCTGTCTCCTTTCTGAATCCATAAGTTACAATTTGTAATGTGGCATTTCCTTAATGAGACATAAAAGGGAAACGCTATACAAACAGGTTAAGAGTCGGAATTCTCGCAGTTTATTAACTTTTATTAAAAAAAAATCAGAAAACCGAAGCTTCTCAAAAAGTCTGGGGGGACTCGCCGAAAGTTAGGGGACAAAG